>CAIYOL010000073.1 GCA_903927855.1 uncultured Planctomycetota bacterium | reverse complement strand
TGATTAGCTTGATACAGCTGCTCCAAGACCTTCTTGGCATCCTCAAATTGACCTCCACGAAAATAATAGGCCCAGAGCAATTTTGGGTCTTCCGATTTCTGCAGCAATTGCTCAGCTTTTTCTTCTTGCCCACTGGTTCGAAGATATTCTACATAGCTAACAAGCATTGCTTTGTCGTTCGGGTCTATCTTTCTGGCTTGCTCAAAAGACGAAGCTGCGATAGCAAACAACGCCTGCTTGCGTTCCGCATTTCCCTCCTCAGAAGCCAGTTTCGTTGCCATTCTTCCGAGCAGCACAGCATTCGACATACTCGGCATGGCTTTCTGCAATCTCTGGCGAATCGCTAATGCTATCAACGGCCGTGTCTTGACTGTATACTCCGCATAGAAGCTGAGCAACTCTAAATCATTTGTGTTCAGTGCCAGCGCCCTGTCCAAAGCATTCCCGGTTTCAAGCATCTGGTCAGATGATACATTGTCGCCGAGCTTCTCGTTACGCCGGTACAGCACAGATGCTAATTGTCTTGCAATAGCTCCATCGAACGGATTCAAAAACGCCGCTTTCTTAGCGTCCTCGATGGAGGCGTACTCGTTTCCAAGAGCAGCATTGGCATTACTTCTCATTAAAAAAGCTTGGGAAAAGACAGGCCTTTGCTTCAAACATTCATCGAGGTTTGCCAATGCTTTTTCGTATTCCCCCTTAGTCATAGCAAGACGGGCCATAAAATATTGGCCTTCACATTCATCGAGATTTTCACGTCGACCTGTCTCTGCAAGCTGCTCAGCCAACTTCCAATCTTTCTTCTCAAGCGCTGTTATAAAAAGATATTCCAAAGCAAGACGCTGTAAACCTGTCATTCCTTCGTTCTGGTCAGAAACCGGTTTCTCACCTTTTTGTAAAGCTTCTATTTTAATGATTTTTTTGAATTCTTCAGCCGCTTTGTTCGGTTCATTATGCTCCCTATAAAACACACCAAGTCTCATAGACTTTTGCATTGGGTCAGCAATACTTGATAGAACCTGTTCTTCTATTTCATTACGCCTTTGCTGCGAAGTTTTCATAGGTTCAGGTTCGGAAAGTATCTGCTTGTAAAACCGAACCGTCACATTAACTGGAAAATGTTCCAAAAATCGATCAACCAATTCTTTGGCCTGCTCGGTCTTCCCTTCCGCCACGTAATTATTGCAAACAGTAACGACAGAAGATTCTCCAACAGAATTAGGTTCCATCGTCAGCAGTTTTCCCACTAATTTGGCGACGAGCAAGTTATAGCTTTTTAACTCAGCAGTCTGTGATTCAACCCCCTCTTTTTCTACATTATTTGAGTCTGTGGGAGCAATAACACCCAAATCTTCATTCATCTTCTTTTGCTCCACAGCTCCTTTAAGCTGCCCAATCTTGGCCTGCGCCAGTTCCAGGTTGAGTTTAATCGTATTTGGGTCATCCGGCTGCTTCCCGGCCAATTCCTCTTCAGCTTCCTTGAACTGCTTTGCAGCAATATAAATTTTGATGCGAAGCGTTCGGCTTCTCTGGTTGGTCCAATATTCGCTCTCAAAAAACTTTACAGCACTCAAGGCAGCGCTATAACCCCTTAATTTCAACACCACATCCGCGTAATCCAAAAGAGCTTCAGGTTTCGTCCTGACAATACCTGAATTAAGTGCGCTCTCCAAGAATTCCCTGACCGCACCAAGTTCAGAAGCATTCTTAAAAATGTTCGCAAGAACATAAGAAAGTTGCGCATCTTCCGTTCCAGACGCTTTAAACTGCTCGTAAACCGCATACAGTTTCCTGGCAGCGACGTCTCTATTCCCCTTCGCAAGCTCAAGCATTCCTTGCCACTTAACAACATGCGGGTCCTCGCCACTTCCAAAAAACTGCTCAATTTCGTGCACCATCTGCTCAGCATCTGCCAACCATTTTTCGCTTTCCGCCTCAGTTCTTACCTCACAAGGTTCAAGCACCTGCTCGATATAGCAATTCGCAAGAAAAAGATACAACGAGATTCTATTTATTCTATTTGTCCCCTGTCGCGGGCCGGGCTTGTCCTGCACACCCGGCAACGTGAGTGCGTTCTTGGCTACTTCTATTGCTTTATAGATATCCGGCTTTTGCCCATAAATAGAAAACCTTTGATAATGCAAATTGGCCGTATTTATTAGGTAAGCTACATTTTCCTTGTCCAATTCAACTGCTTTTTCAGCTGCCTCTATAGCCTTATCAAGGTATTTATGGCCCAGTCTTGAATAGAACCCGGCTAACGCCGAAAATGCCTGCGCATCCGAATTAAACTTCTTCACAAGCGACAGATATTCAGGTTCGAGTGACTGAATTTGCTCTTTATCACCTGGTTGAGCAAGCATAGATTTCATTGTGAGAAGACTAACGTGTGCCCTTACGTCGGCGGCTGCAATCCCAACCGCCTGCTCTAAAAGTTCCACAGCCCGTTTTCTATTTTCGTCTCTTTCTTCAAGATTGCCTTTTGAAGCGAGAATTTCTCCTTTTGTGATGAGCGCTTGCGCTAAATAGCGATAGATATCAACACTATTCGGCTCAAGTTCCCTCGCCTTTTCCAAATCATCAACTGCCTTCGACAACGAAGCATTGGGGTCGGTTACTGCTCCCAACCTTGCTATTTCGAGGAGGGCTCTACCTCTACGCTGATATAAGTATGGGCCCAGTCGTTCCATACCTGCTCCAGTTTCCTGCATTTCAGGACATTCCCACTTGGCGGTATCTTCCATAAGCAGGCCCTTATTCTCTACGACTTCTATAAATTCCGATGCTTGCGACTCAACCTCCTGCCATTGATAAAGTTGATTCACAACACTATCAGCCATTATGTAAACGTACTGCAACCGCCCAAATCGAGCCTTGATGTTCTTGGGGTCTATCTGGACTATTGCGTTCCAGCACCCAAGCACGTTGCGCCACTGGTCGGTTTCCATATACATATCCGCAAGTTTGAAAAGCATCTCTGTCTTAAGCGAATCGCTCTTCGCCAGAGAACGTGCTTTATGATAACTGCGCTCAGCCCTTTTATACTCTTGCTCTTTTACCTCTTTATCTACAGCCTCGCGAGCTGCCACAAGAGCTGCATCGCCATCTTTGATAAACTTTTGCGGGTCTCGGCTAAAATACAGAAATAGCAAAATA
>CAIYOL010000072.1 GCA_903927855.1 uncultured Planctomycetota bacterium | reverse complement strand
TAGTCCCACAACGCAACAATTCTCGACTGACGCGTGCGTTTTAAGCTTCGACTCCACCTCTGGCGTCTGATGTGGGCCAGGGTCGGGAGATTGTGGAACTGGCTAAGAACCGAGGTGTTGTTGCTGCTGTCGGCCATTCTGAGCGGTGCAACCCTGTTGTTCAGGCGATGAAACGGCTGGAGATTTCGCCGAGGTTTATCGAGTCCACCCGCATTAGTCCATACCCTTTCCGCTCAACTGATATTGGTGTTGTGCTGGATGTGATGATTCACGACATCGATATTATTTTGTCTCTGGCGGCAAGTAAGGTGGAAAAGGTCGATGCCGTCGGTATAGGTGTTATCGACCCTGAAAAAGAAGATATTTGTAACGCAAGAATATCCTTTGAAAACGGTTGTATTGCTAACGTCACCGCCTCCAGACTGGCGCTTAAAACCGAGCGAAAAGTGAGGGTTTTCAGCAGGCAGGCGTATCTGAGCCTGGATTATTTCGGGAAAACCGGCACGATTATAAAGGCCGATACCGACAATATTGAACTGATAAATAAAATCCGTCAGCTCAAAAAGGGCGGGACGTTTGATTTGTTCAAAACCGACTGGACGAAGCTGGTTCATTACGAGAAGCTGCAGATAGATGACAAGGAGCCGTTGCGTCTTGAGCAGGAATCCTTCTTAAAGGCGGTGGCTGATAAGAAGTTAAAGCCCGAGGTCAGCGCCGAGGAGGGCCTGGCAGCACTTCAATGTGCCGAGATGATTCTTGATTGTGTTAAAAAACACAAGTGGGATTAAAGAAATTTCTTACTTGTTATGGGAAATTGATGATTTCTAAAAAATTTATTTTTGGAGGATTATTTTATGATTCGCAGGATTCTGTTTATCTTGCTGCCGGCGGTATTTTTAATTATCATTACTGCAAAAAGTGAGGAGCCAAAGCGAATGGACGCAAAACCAACGAAGGTAAAACTGGAAACAACAATGGGCGATATCGTCATCGAACTTAATGAGAAGGCGGCGCCGGTTACGGTCAAGAACTTCCTGACGTATGTAGGGGAAGATTTCTATGATGGGACGATATTTCACAGGGTGATACCGAATTTTATGATACAGGGCGGCGGATTTACGCCTGATATGGTGCAAAAGAAAACACATCCGCCTATTATCAACGAGGCCAGCAACGGACTGAAGAACGACAGAGGCACTATAGCAATGGCCCGGACAAGTAATCCTGATAGTGCCACCAGTCAGTTTTTTATCAACCATAGGAATAATGATCCCCTGAATTATGCGGGGCCGAACAACCCGGGATATGCAGTATTTGGAAAAGTGGTCGAGGGTATGGAGACGGTAGATAAAATAGCGGCCGTTAAAACAACGCAAAAAGGCCCGCACGCCAACGTTCCCGTCGAGCCGGTAGTGATAAAATCAGCGAAGGTAGTCTCAGGTAAATAGAGATGAACAGCCCCACCTGAAGCGCCGGACTGAATTCAGTTAAGTTTTTAGTTTTAGTATGCTGACCAGTTGGTGAGCAAGGCGGGTGGGTTCTGGGATGCGGTATTTGGTTGTGCAGTCGAGAGTGATTTTTATCGCATCTTTCAACAGGCACTTGTTGCCTACGGAGACAAAAACCGGTTTGATGTTGGTGCGCGTTCTAACTACTGCGCCGATAGTTTCTCTGCCATCTTTCAGCGGGCTGAAAGAACCTTTTTCAAGTGCAGGGTCTTCAAAGCTTCCAATGAGTCTGCTTTTTGCACAGCCAATCGTTGGCTTGTCGAAAAACAGACCCAGATGGCAGGCCAGTCCGAATCGGCGTGGGTGGGCGATGCCTTGGCCGTCGATGATAAAGGCGTCCGGCTCATTTTTTAATTTTTCGACAGCAGCTATACAGGCGGGTGATTCGCGGAAGGAAAGCAAGCCCGGGATGTAAGGGAACGTGAGTTTCTGTACCGCGTTTTTTGTTTCAATCGGTTCAAAGCTAGGCAGCTTCAAAAGGACCACGCATGCAATGATTTTTTTCTTATCCCTGCTAAAGGCACAATCAATGCCAGCAATAGTTTTTGGCTGGCTTTTCAACTCAATCATCTGCACTTTCTCGCATAAGCTTTTCTGCAAAGCTATTGCCTGCGAATAAGACAAGTTCCAGTTATGTAGCTTTTTTATTTCCATATTTAATGGCTTCTGGTCTCAGTAAGGAGCCAAAAACATTTTACTTTCTTGTGGGGTTTTGTTACAATCATTAGTTTGTGTTATTGTGGATTTTTGCAAGACGACTGCTTTTGATAGCGAAGAGATAATTATGACGGGACGAGCGGAAAAAGTGATTAAAATTACGGGGGCGGCGGAGCACAATCTTAAGAATATCAATCTGAGTATTCCGCGGGACAAAATGGTGGTGATTACCGGCATTTCCGGCTCGGGCAAAAGCTCGCTGGCCTTCGATACCATTTACGCCGAGGGCAGGAGAAAATATGTCGAATCGCTCAGCGCATACGCCCGCCAGTTTCTTGAGCAGATGCAAAAGCCGGCGGTGGCAGAGATTACGGGTCTGCCTCCTACTATTGCAATTGAGCAGCGGAGCGCCAGCAGCAACCCTCGTTCGACAGTGGCCACTACCACCGAAATCTATGATTATTTCAGGCTGCTTTTTGCTCGTGTGGGTCAGCCGCATTGCTGGGTCTGCGGCAAAGAGATTACGAGCCAGCATTCATCACAAATAGTCGAATCGATACTCACCCGCCCAGAGGGCACAAAAATCCAGATTTGCGCCCCGCTGATTCGCGGCAAAAAAGGTGAGCATCGAGACATTTTGGCCGGCATACAACAGCAGGGTTTTGTGCGTGTGCGTGTCGATGGTGATATTTATGATTTAAAGAATGTCCCGCTTTTGGATAAGAATAAAAAGCACGACATCGCGGCAGTCGTCGACAGGCTGATTATTAAGGATTCGGTTCGCATTCGGTTAGCTGATTCGGTGGAGACGGCGCTGAAACTGGCTGATGGGATAGTGCTGGTGCTGATGCAGGGGCCTGATGCTGATGCGAAAAGCGGCAAGGACAATAAGTGGAAGGATGTCATATACAGCGAAAGGTTTGCCTGCCCCAAACACCCGCAGGCGTCCCTCGAGGAGCTGTCGCCGCGGCTGTTCAGTTTTAACAGCCCGTACGGCGCCTGCAAAAGCTGCGACGGCCTTGGGATAATTCTGGAATTCGACCCTGATTTAATCGTCCCTGACAAAAGCGTTCCGCTGGATCGCGGGGCGGTCGAGGCGTGGCGCAAGGGCGGCAAGCGGATGAACATTTATTATAACCGGCTTGTTAAAAGATTCTGCAGGAACGTCGGCATCAGCAAATCAATTCCATTCGAGCAGATACCAAAAGAGATAAAAAGGGTTCTGCTGTACGGCACAACGGCATCAGATACAAAAGATTACGGTTTTCATTTCGAAGGCGTTATCCCGAACCTTACGCGGCGGTGGAAAACAACCAGCAGCGAATATGTTAAGGAGAGACTGCACAGTTTTCTTTCAGAGCAGCCTTGTCGAAGCTGTAATGGTGCACGACTTCGGCCTGAGGCTGCTGCCGTAACAGTGGGAGACACAAGCATACATCAATTGGCGTCATTGAGTATTGAGAAGGCACAGGAATTTTTCAATAAACTGGTATTAAACGAAGAACAGTTGCTGATTGCAGACCAGATATTGAGAGAGATAAAGGCACGGCTTCAATTTATGGTCGATGTCGGGATTGGTTATCTGACGCTGGACAGGAAGAGCAGCACGCTCGCTGGCGGGGAGGCGCAGCGGATTCGTCTGGCCACACAGGTCGGCAGCGGCTTGGTTGGGGTCTGCTATGTGCTTGATGAGCCGACAATAGGTCTGCACAAGCGAGACAACAGCCGGTTGTTAGGCATACTTAAGCACCTCTGTAAACTCGGCAATACGGTTTTGGTCGTGGAGCACGATGAGGATGTTATCAAAAGCGCTGACCATATTATCGATGTCGGCCCGGCAGCTGGAGCGCACGGCGGCGAACTTGTCGTCCAGGGCAGTTACGAAACGGTTACCGGCTGTCACGAGTCGCTGACCGGTGAGTATCTAAGCGGCAGGAAAAGAATAGCTCTGCCAATGAAGAGAAGAAGTTACAACCTTAGAAGGTGCATTGAAGTAAAAGGCGCCGCTGAGAACAATCTTAAAAATCTTGATGTGAAATTTCCGCTGGGGGTATTCATCTGTGTGACAGGAGTTTCGGGTTCAGGCAAGAGCACTCTGGTAAGCCAGATTTTATTGAGGGTTTTGAGACACCGGCTCTATGGGTCTCGCGAGAAGCCGGGTAAACACAAGACCATTCTCGGCATTTCGCAAATAGATAAGGTTATAGAGATAGACCAGTCGCCTATTGGGAAGACGCCAAGGAGCAATCCGGCTACATATACCGGCGTGTTTGACCTTATAAGGAAACTGCTTTCAATGACGCGAGAGGCGAAGATTCGCGGCTATAAGGCGGGACGGTTCAGCTTCAACGTCAAGGGTGGACGTTGTGAAGAATGCGGCGGACAAGGGACAAAGAAGATAGAGATGCATTTTCTGCCGGATGTTTATGTTACCTGTCAGGCGTGCCGAGGCAAGCGATATAACCCGGAGACGCTGCAGGTTACGTATAAAGGCAAAAACATCGCCGAGATACTCGATATGAGGATTGAAGAGGCGCTCGATTTCTTCGCTAATTTCCCGACGATTATGCGAATAATGCGAACGCTCAATGATGTTGGGATGGGCTATATGCAATTGGGACAGTCATCAACAACACTTTCCGGCGGTGAGGCCCAGAGGGTAAAGCTTGCCGCTGAATTAGGTAAGGCCGCCACCGGACGTACTTTGTATTTGTTAGATGAACCGACAACAGGGTTGCACTTTGCCGACATTCATAACCTGTTAAACGTGTTGGGTCGTCTGTGCGATATGGGCAATACCGTTGTGGTAATTGAGCATAATCTTGACGTTATCAAGATGGCAGACTATATAATAGACCTTGGCCCGGAAGGAGGGGACGCCGGTGGCGAGGTGGTTGCTACGGGCGAGCCGGAGGAGATTATCAAGAATGGGAAAAGCTATACGGCAAAGTATTTGGGAGAAAAGCTGAAAGCCGACAAGAAAAAGATATAGAATATTTTCAGCGAGTGGAGATTTTT
>CAIYOL010000071.1 GCA_903927855.1 uncultured Planctomycetota bacterium | reverse complement strand
GTAATAAGTAAAAGGGTAAAATGTAGCTGATTTATGGCAAAGCTTTCTAATATAAGCCGTAAGACTATTGCAGTTATTGGTTTCATAATCGCAGCAGCTAATGCCGTTCCTGATAAAGACGGTTTTCGGCTTGTTGACTTAAAATTTGCCATATTATGGTTCGTGGGAGCACTATTCACTTGGAAAGATAAAATCTGGGCTGCTATTCTTCTAGCATTATTGACTCTGTATGATTTGCTTAGGTTTATTCCTGACCTCACAAACTTGAGATCGACTGCGAAAGACTTTTCTGCCGAGATTGATTTGGCGGAATCAACCCTCTTAACTGTAGGTATTATAGTGTATTCTATTGCAGGTGTAATGTATCTATGCGTCTTGTCTTATGGAATATACGCGGTCTTGACAAAATTGAATAAGCAAAAACCAATCTGACCGAAGGAATAACAAAAGACGTTTACTTAATTTTTTCCGCCGCCCCGGTTTTGGCGAGAAGGTCGAATAGGTGAAAGTAGATGAGGGAAGAATCAAAACAGCTCATTCGCCGTGCTATGATTGAAGATACTCTTCGGCAAACATTTGAACAAACCTTACATGAAAGGATTGGAAGATATCTCGAAATCGACCATCAGAATATAATCGGCAACCACTATTTTGCTGCTGCATCATCAGAGTGTATTGATCTCTATCGAGATGGTTATTTCATAGCCGTTGTTATGGTTACTCAAGCTGTCAATGAGGGAATACTCAAGCTTGTTGCTGACCGAAATAATATCTCAGCCAAAAACCATTCTGACCTTATGAAAGAGCTTATAGAGAAAAATATTATTTCTAAGGAATGTGCCGAAGCCTCTGAACATATCTGGAGCAGTTTCAGAAATGATGTACATCATATGAACCCGACAGTGACCGATATTCCTTTCAGAGTCTTGGCAAAGCAAAACATCCAAGATATTGCTACTATTGAGAAAAATATCTTTGAAGTTAGTTTTGACAACAGCGGCAGACTTGTCCCAAAGCAACCGAAATACTGGGATGTCCAGAAAGATGGGACGGTTCCTGTTTTTCTACGATTAGAATAAATAGTGGCCGTTTATTTCGCGTAGCGTCTCGGCGGCTTATCTCGGCGTAGCGCAGCGAAGACGGATTGCATTTTGATTTTCGAGCGACGAGCGACTAGCCACGAGCGACGAGATTGTCCTACTTTAACGCACAATCAGCTTGTATTTTCAGCATCGGCTTGGTATTCTGTTGCAAATTTGGCTTGGCGGTACAGCCTCGCCTGCTATGACTCTTATAGGATTATCTAATGCCATTTAAAACTTTTGGTCTTTCCGACCCGCTGGTGCAGGGAATTCTTGCCGCCGGCTACACCGCCCCAACCGAAGTTCAGTCACAGGCGATTCCCGCCGCAATCGCCGGCAAAGACATCATCGGCTGCGCACAGACAGGGACCGGCAAAACTGCCGCCTTTGTCCTGCCTATCCTGAACCGCCTCTCACACGAGCATCCGCCGAAAAAAAGATTTATCCGCTCGCTTATCCTCACCCCGACTCGTGAGTTGGCTGTGCAAATCGAACAGTCAATTCTCCGCTATGGCCGTTTCCTGCACTTGCAAACCCTCGCCGTTTATGGCGGCGTGAATATCAAACGTCAGTTTACCATCCTCCGCCAAGGCGTTGACATCGTTGTTGCAACCCCTGGCCGCCTCCTCGACCATATGCGCCAGCGCACCATAGACCTCAGGCGCGTCGAGGTGCTCGTCCTCGATGAGGCCGACAGAATGTTCGATATGGGTTTCATCAGGGATGTCCAGAAAATCATCGCCGCTGTGCCAAAAAATCGCCAGACTATGCTCTTCTCCGCCACCGTAACTCCGGAAATAAGTTCCCTCGCCGCAGGCGTCCAGAAATCTCCTCTGATGATTCAGATTGGCAGGCCCAGAAACCCCATCGAAACAATCACACAGCACATCTATTTCGTCGAGAGAGAACAGAAAATCGCCCTCCTTTTGCACCTCCTCAGGGATGGCCAGTTGTCCAGCGTCCTGGTCTTCTCTCGAACAAAGCACGGCGCAGACAAAATTCAACGGCACCTTGACCGGGCTGACATCGTCTCCGTCGCCATCCACTCGGGCCGTAACCAGAGCCAGCGCGAACGCGCAATGGATGGCTTCAAAAACGGCAAATTCCGCGTTATGGTTGCAACCGATATCGCCGCCCGGGGAATTGATGTCACAGGCATTTCCCACGTCATTAATTTCGATGTTCCTGCCTTCCCCGAAGACTACATTCACCGCATCGGCCGGACTGGCAGGGCAGAGGCCGAGGGAGATGCCATTACCTTCGTCTCTCGGGATGAGCTTAGCTACCTTCGTCGGATTGAAAAATTCATTGGCCGCGATTTTACTCCAGTGGAATGCCCCGGCTTTACCTACGCCAGACCACAAATACAAAAACATCCCTTGGGACTGCACAGGGGAAGGTTTTCAACTGCAGGAAAAAGGTCTCACCATCGCCCACGCCGCAGACATTAATCTCAGTGACGTGGGGGCATCTGTGGTTTTTTGCTGTTACGAGATACGCTTCACTCTTCACGAGTAGTGCGCCTCGGCGCGATCAGAAACGCAGAATTTTTTCTAAATTTCCATACGTTTCAATACTTTTTTCACCAGGTTTTCGTAAATTTGGATATGATTTTTGAACGTTTCGATATGTTTTTCACAAGTTTGAGTATGGTTTTAACACGTTTCGCAATTTTGCCGTCTTTGCACGTATAACAGCGCCGTTGACCTGTTTAAAT
>CAIYOL010000070.1 GCA_903927855.1 uncultured Planctomycetota bacterium | reverse complement strand
TGACTTGAATTATCAGGCTTGCTAAAGTGAACGCGCCGACAGGCAGAAACCGTTCTTTGAAACGCTCCGACCGGAGCAGGAGAAAACAACATGAGTGAGAAAACCGAAACAAAAGAATTGCCAGTTTACCGCCAGAGCCAAGCGTACGAATCACTGCGAGATAACATCCACTCCAAGCCCGACCCTTTGTCAGTTTTTGCCTTGACTAATGTTTTGGATTTGAGGCGAATCAGTCTGCAAAGATTCTCGGAGAAGGGAGAGATTATCTATTACGCTCACGCTGACGAGTGGGAGCGCCTGATCAAATCGCTGAAGGAGCTGGATGATTGCCTTTGGGAAGATGTTCTTTCCACCTACGTTTTTCGCAGCTCTATCCGCGGCGATTTGCGGGCCCTGCGCTTCGCCATCGAGATCTACTTCTCCGACATCGCGCGGCCCAAAGCGGTGCAGAAGATTATCGCCGGCCAGATCAAGGCGGGCGTCTTTACGATCGGACGCGAGCATTGGAGTGGAACAACGCAAGAAGAGAGAGATTACGCCGAAAAAGGGCTTTACGCCGTTTTGCCGGAAATCAGACCCCTGCTACAGGAGATGCTGTGTGCGATCCGGGGAATCCTTGATCCCAACCAGCGCAGAGAATACTTCGGCGACAACTTCGTGGCTGTCAAGCGGGCCATAGAAATTATGCTGCGCGAGCCTCATGATGCCGAACTGGCGCAGCTGCTCGATGAACTGGTTGTACTGCACGCCAAGAAGATCATCCTTCCCTATGCCAGCGACGGCTGGGCGGCTTATGCGGTCAATCAGGCGTATTTGAAGGAGGCCAAACGCCTGCTGGACAAGAAGCGGCGCGAGGAGCTTAGGGAAAAGCTCCAACCCGCGAGCAATTAGAAAAGCCGGCTCTGCCTGGCACAAAAAACAATTTATATTGACCCCGTTCTGATATTGCATCGGAGTGGGGTCATTTTTTTGTTATGGATTTAAATCCGCCGGGTTGGCAATGTAAATTTATCCAAATTAATGGATTTTCCGCATTGACAGCAAGGATATTATTTGTTAAACTATTTTTGTGGGCAAATTTTTGGCAATCTATGGCTGAAGGCTGCACATTAAAATAATTATATTCAGCGACCCGCCTGTCGGTATCAAAGATACCGACATTTCGGGCAGGTAGCTTCCGCCAGAGGCGGACCCCGACATAAAGTCGGGGCAATACAGAACAACCTCCGCCGAAGGCCCCGCCGCGGACGGGGCAGGCGGATCAGCCTTTGGCTGAGGCTGTATATTATAAAATAAAATATTCAGCGATAGCTCAATGGTAGAGCAACCGGCTGTTAACCGGTAGGTTGCTGGTTCGAATCCAGCTCGCTGAGCGAGTAAAATAAAACCTCCACCTTGTGTGGTGGTTTTATTTTACTAACTTCGTAAGATTGGATTCGAAAGGACAGGTCAGGGATCGCCTTTGGTTCTTTTGCGAAGCAAAAGAAAATCCAGTTCGCAGTGCCAAATTGTCTGTTGTGAGTTTATTGTCTCTTCCCATAGACAGCATTTTT
>CAIYOL010000069.1 GCA_903927855.1 uncultured Planctomycetota bacterium | reverse complement strand
TCATAATTTTGGCCTTGCTCAATCCATAAAAAGTGAGGCTGTCCCGCTCGGGGTAGTTGGCATCGCGTTTCGGTTCTCCATAGGAATTCCAGACCGGCCCGGCAAATGCCGAGGATGAATCCGGGAAAATGTTCAATCCGGAATACGTCAATATCTTTGGCGTGCCGTTCACGTTCTTGCCCCACGAATCTGAAGAAGATTCTGGCGGTCCTCCGCCTCCGCCGCAGCCCAAAACAGCTATCGAGCCGGTTAATGAGAAAAAGGAATTTGAAATATCCTGGCCGAACATTATCCGCATAGAGGCTGTTTTCAAGAATAAGCTAACCCTCGATTGGGACAAAGTTAAACCTCTTGAATTGAACGCTTTTGATACTCCGCAGGTAGCGGAAATGGCACCGACTATTGACGGCAAAACCGATATGACAAAAATCAAGGAAATAGACCTTCAGAAACTTGGTGAAAAGTACAGATACCAGCGAATTATTTTCGAAGCGGCTGCAGAAAACTACGAAAGAATGAGTAAAAGTTGGAAAGGGACTAAACAGAATCTTCTCGCTCAATTGATTAAGATTGTCGAACAATTTATATCTGCCGACAAGATACAAATTACTCCTTCACTTTTTCATCAGGACGATTTCAAAAAAAGAATTATCCTTACGCTGAATATGAACAAAGTAGTCCAGCATATTGCTGATGCCATACGTCAGGATAATATAGAGACCCTTGAGCCTGTATTTGATTCGGATAGGCCCATTCGTTCAACCGCCGATATGAGGACTTGGTACACAAGCAAGCCCTGCGCACCTGCGAACAAATCTCACATTAATTTCTGTGTCTTTGACAGCACTTGGGAGGCAACTGAAGCATTCCAGCTTGGTAGAAATAAAAACGTCGCCGCTTGGGTTAAGAATGACCATTTAGGTTTTGACATTACATACGTATTCAAAGGTATTGTAAAAAAATATTGGCCTGATTTTCTTATTAAATTTGTCAATGGTGAATATCTGGTTCTAGAAACCAAAGGTCAGGAGTCCGATGAAGACAAAACAAAAAGACAGTTTTTAGCCGAATGGGTTCGAGCAGTAAATGAAAAAGGTGGTTTTGGAAAATGGAAAAGCACCGTCTCATATAATCCAAGTGACATCCCCGACATTCTCGACAAGGCCTTCAAAGGCGAATTGTAACGGCCTGACCCCTGACGAAATCGCCATCATCGAAAACTCATCTTAAAAAATTTATCCGCCTTTTACCCGCCTATGGTGGGCCGGCGGAACCGCGTCAATCCTAATCAATTAAAGATAGTCAACACCTTTTTAGTCAGCCCAAAGCGAAGCTGTGATGGCTAAGCCATCGTGGACGATGACAAAACTTTCGACAAAGCTCGCTTTACAAGAAAGATTTGTCGAGTACACAATGCTGACTAAAATTCTCCTTCGTGCCTTGGTGTCTTAGTGGCTAAAAAAATTCCGCGTCAAAAAAACAGTGTAACTCTGTGTTCATCCGTGGCTAAAAAATTGTCCAATTTCTTCAAACTTTCCGGTACAGTTTCAACACTAGTTTAAACGCTTTTGAATGCTTTTTCCTCATTTTGCATACATTTCACCCATGTTTTAACATCTTTCCAAACTTTCGAATTTTTAACTTAACCTCCTGCCGCGCATACACTTATGCGCAAAAACTCCGCTCGGAGCACTGCGCAGACCTCAGCGAATTTCAACCATACCCTAAACCCTACCCCCTGTACCCTCTTTCTTTTTTTTCTAATCCTTGTAAAATACTCAACTTATGAAATCTAAATTGTTCATTTTTTTCCTCGCCTCCCGCCCGAAGTTTCTGGTCGCCAGTGCCGCCCCTGTCCTCGTCGGCTCCGCCCTCGGCTTCGCCGTCACCGCAACTTTCTCACCATATCTCTTTATCCTGGCGTTACTTGCGGCAATGGCCTTACACACCGGCTCCAATTTAGCCAACGATTATTTCGACCACACCTCCCGCAACGACTGGCTCAACCGAAACCCGACTCCATTCTCCGGCGGCAGCCGCTTTATTCAGGACGGAATCCTCTCTCCAAAAACAATATTACTACTTTCCCTGCTTGCACTTACAATCGGCTCAGCCATCGGCATTTTTATCGTATATCTGACCCGCAGCATCTTTATTTTGACCCTCGGCCTTATCGGCCTGCTCGGCGGTTTTTTCTACACCGCCCCGCCCATTCGCCTCGGCTACCGCTCCATCGGCGAACCCGTAATTGCGCTTTTATTCGGCATCCTTCCCGTCTATGGCTCATATTACCTGCAAACGCAAGTCATTGATATTATTCCACTTACGCCAGCCGTTATTGTCGGAATACTGATTTTCCTCGTGATTTTGATAAACGAATTTCCTGATGTCGCCGCCGACGCCGCCGTTAATAAAAGAACCCTCGTAGTTCGTTTCGGCGTGCCAACTTCTATCTGGATTTACCGAATCGCACTCATCTCAAGCTATCTTGTAGCAACATTGGCAATGCTGATTTACCGTCCTTTTGTTTTTGCAGGATTTCTGTATCTGCTTACGTTGCCAATAGTTATCGTTGCGATAAAAACTGCAAATAAAGAAGATTTACTCAAACCCGGCCGATACCGCGCCAGCCAATTGACAGTGTTTTTGCATACACTTGGCTCCCTGACCCTCATCGCCGGCTTTATCATTTTCGGCCTTTCCGGCCAAAGCAGAATCTGATTGACCGAAGTATCTATCCCGTTTAAACTTACCGCAAATGGATAAGCGTATCATAATAAACGCAGATGATTTCGGCCTTTGCAGCGGCGTAAATCAGGCTGTGGCGCAGGCACATACCGACGGCGTGCTGACCAGTACAACGATTATGGCCAATATGCCCGCCGCCGAAGCAGCCGTTAAATTGGCCAAACAGATGCCCCGCCTCGGAGTTGGTGTGCATCTTAACCTGTTTCAAGGTAAGCCCTTATCGAAGGATGGGAGCGTCAACTGTTTACTTAACACCGACGGCGACTTCGCTTTAACACCGGCCAAATTGTCTATTTTATCCATAGCCAGACGCAAAATTCGAAATGCCATACGAACGGAGCTGGCCGCACAAATCCAATGGGTAATTGACAACGGCTTAAAGCCCACCCACCTGGACTCGCATAAACACATCCACAGCTTCCCTGTCATATTCCCTATAGTGTGCGGCTTGGCTAAGCGGTTTGAAATTGCCGCCATACGCTTTACCTTCGAGCCGAAACAGCTTTCAGCTATGCCCTGGCCGCTTACGAGCGAAGGCGGAAGGAAAAGAGCAAAAACAGCTCGGATTATGGCCAGGATTAACCGTATTCAAAACTCAGATTTCCTGAAAACCGATTGTCTTCTCGGCGTTGCACATACAGGAAAAATAGATGTGAACTTCTTCAAGGCCGTCGCTTTATACAATTCGGCGGCGACCGCAGAAATAATGACTCATCCCGGATTTGACGACAGCCCGGAAAACAGGAAATCCGGCCTGCATCAGCGAAAGGGTGAATTTGAAGCCCTTTGCAGTGCAAGAACAAAACAGTATCTCAGAAATGCAGGGGTAAAATTAGTGCATTATGGACAGCTCTAACCAGCTTAATAGAAACACAATCGATTGCTCAATTATAGTGCCGCTTTACAATGAAGGCCCGGCGGTCAACGAGCTTTACAGCCGGTTGACCAAAACAATGAACGGAACCGGCCTGTATTATGAGCTGGTCCTTGTCGACGACGGCAGCTCCGACAATACACTCGAACAGATAAAAGATATCGCAAGCAAAGACAGCAAAGTCGTGGCCGTTGAGCTTCGCCGAAATTTCGGCCAGACACCTGCTCTTGCCGCCGGTTTCGATGTCGCAAAGGGGCAAATAATAATATCGATGGACGGCGACCTGGAAAATTTCCCGGAGGAGATACCGAATTTTATCGAAAAGATTAACGCCGGCTACGACGTTGTCAGCGGCTGGCGCAAGAACAGAGCACACGGTTTTATAATGAGAAGATTACCGAGTATGACGGCCAACTGGATTGCTTCAAAAATAAGCGGCGTCAATATTCACGATTTCGGCAACACTTTCAAGGCATACAAACGCGAGGTAATCGAGGAATTGAACCTTTACGGTGAGATGCACAGATTTATCCCGGCGATGCTGTCGGGCAGCGGCATCAAAATCATCGAGATACCGGTAAAGCATATCAACCGGCCTCACGGGACCAGCAATTACGGAATCTCCAGAACGGTCAGGGTCGTCTTCGATTTAATAACCCTCAAGTTCCTGCTCGGATACGTCACCAAGCCGCTGCATTTTTTCGGCCGGCCGGCTGTCTATTCGATTCTGTTGTCCCTGGCGCTGTTCGCGTATATACTCTATGATAAATTCGTTTATAAAGTGCCGATCACAGTTGCACATGCACCGTTGACGGCTTTGGCAGCGATACTTTTGCTGATTGGCGCAATATTCATCACCACAGGGCTGATAGGTGAGATGATAAGCAGGGTCTATTTCGAATCAACAAATAAAAAAATATATTCGGTACGCAAGGTCCATCGAAGAGAAAATTTAACGATAGATTAAAAGTGGGAAAGAAGAAAAAACAATCGCTGGCTGCACTGTATATTACTTTAGTCGCAATAGCGGCGATAATTTTTCTGGCCAAGCATTTTCATATCAAGAATTTTCATATCATAGAGCCGGACGTACTTTACACCAGCGGCCAACCGCAGGGAATGGACTATACCCGCCTGCTCTATAGATACCATATCGCCTCCATTATCAACCTCCGCTCGCAGGCAGAGCACCGTGACAGAAACTGGTATAACGAAGAAGTAATCTGGGTCAGAAACAACGGTGTTAAATATATCGAACTGCCTATTGAAAAAGCTAATTATTTCCCCAACAAAGAAACTCAGGACCAGTTCCTGGCTATAATGGCAGAGAAGAACAATCTCCCTGTCCTTCTCCACGACGGCAGCGGTGAAAACAGGGTCGCGATGCTGACCTCGGTATGGCTGCGGAAAGTTCGCGGCTTCAATGTTGAAGATACGGTCCGACTTGCGGAAAAACTTAAAAACCAACCCGTAACCACCGCAGAAAAAACCTTCATCGAGCAGCTGGTAAACTGAGCTTGCTTACATATTGCCTTCGACCGGCTTCGCCGATTTGTGCAACAGCGCCCCATATACAACGTTTCCTTTTTGTCGTTCGGCTTCCTCCTCCATATAAACAATCTCAAAGTGCCCATTTTGGAGCAGCTCGTCCAGGGGTATGCCGAAAGCTACAACCCACCAGCCTTCATTGTACAACTTATCCACCTCTGATTTTGTTTCTATTTCGGGCACGGGCCTGCCGAAATAGTGAATAAACCTTTTGGAGGCGGATTTGTATACCACCAGTTTCTCTTTCTCTACGGCGGGTATTTTTGCCACCACAAGTTGCGTAAACTCCCTGGATGGCTGATTATAATTCAGTGGAATTACAAAGACGACATAAGCAATCATGACCAAAACAACAATGCCGGCGAAGGTCGCCCCGCACGCAAAGGCAGGCTTTCCTCTCGCGAATAATACGGCCGTAACTGCAAGTATGACTATCCCTGCTGTCCCAATTATTATTGCACCGCTGAGCAGTTGAGGATTGGTTTTGACTATATAAATTATACCGGCAATAGCAGCGATAATCACAGCAGCAATATGATTTCGCAGAACGCCCCCTGCGTATTTCGGAGTGTATGCCTTCCGCACAAAAACCATATCTTCCATCAGAATGCCTATCAATATAGCCATTGCCGGCATCAAAGGCAGTATGTAGTGCTGGCGTTTACCCCCGTTTATTGTAAGAAAAATAAGGTCTGCAACAAACCACAGCCATAAAAATTGCATCACAGGCCGTTTCTTGTTCCAGACTTTGAAGAAAGGTGTAGCCAATGCCATCGGCAGGAAAGCAACCCACGGAAATACAAATATAAACATATCCATCAGATAAAAATAAACCGGCTTGTGACCCGGGACATAATTGCCGAAGAAGCGGTCGACAAATTCATGCTTCCATACTATTAAATCCCAGTTTACTTTGTGAGCGATGGCCAGAGGCCACGGCAATAAGATGGCCAAGAAAATAATCACCCCGGCGACCGACTCCCAGCTAAACAGTTTCCTCCACTGCCGGAATATTGAAATGTAAAAAAACAGAGGAAGCAGGACATACGGCAGCGGGGCAGGCCCCTTGGCCAGGTTGCCAAGAGCAAAACTTACCCAAAAGACAAGCGTATACACGACCTGTCTGTTTCTGTTCTTTTCGGTAATTGCTGAGTAAAAACTCAGAAAGCACAGCAAAACAAAAAACGTCAAGGCCATCTCCGGCCGGGCATTGCGGGTGTAGCAGATATACCCCATCGATGTCGCCCAGACGCCACCTGAAAGCACCGCAATACGAAACGTCAGCCATTGATTTACAAAGTACAGAATGGCTGCAACTGAAAGCACCCCGAAAATAACACTTGGCAGCCGCGTGGTGAACTCGTCAACCCTGCCGGTTATTTTGGCCAAGCCCGCCACAAGCCAATAAGATAACGGCGTTTTTTGAAGGCGAGATTCTCCGTTGCAGGTAGGCCATATCCAGTCGCCGCTTTTCAACATCTCCCGCGCAGTAATCGAAACGAAACACTCGTGATTACTAAGAGGCTCTTCGTAAAACATCCAAGATGCGCTTACCACCGAAAGCAGCAATACCCCACAGACGATAAGCCCCTTTGTTCTCTTGGCATTGCTATTGTTATTTTCCATTCCGCAACCTTCTCCTGCTGAACGCCCGAACAATTAACTGATTAGTTTAATTATTTCATCAAGATTGTTAGGCGCTTCTATGGGCGGATTGCTGAACTCGCCCTGTTTTTCTTTATGGTAATTAACCGTTACGTTGGGGTCTTTAAGGGCGTGCCCCGTCAGCACGCAGGCAACTCGCTCGTCGGACGAGATTTCGCCTTCGGCCCGTAAGATCTTTAATCCTGCAATCGTCGCTGCCGAAGCCGGCTCACAACCCAGCCCGAATTTACCTATAACGGCCTTCGCATCAACAATTTGCTCGTCGGTCACCGCACGAACAACGCCGTTACAGACATCGATTGCCCGAAGACACTTTTTAAGATTGACCGGGCGCGAAATCTCTATCGCCGAGGCACAGGTGTGCGGCGAAAAATTACGGGCCGTCAAATCAGCGTAATAATCACCGATTATTTTCTGATTAACTTTACCGTTATCCCAAACAAGTTTTTTGTTATTGACCAGTTCGGTCAGCGTATCCGCGCCGGCAGCGTTAATAATCGCCATCCGCGGTATTCGCTTAATCAGGCCAAGCTGTTTCAATTCAGAAAAGGCTTTGCCGAAGGCGCTCGAATTGCCGAGATTGCCGCCAGGTACCACTATCCAGTCCGGCATCTCCCAGCCCATCTGTTCGATGATTCGATACATTATCGTCTTTTGGCCTTCCAGCCGGAACGGGTTTAGCGAGTTGAGCAAATACAGCCCAAGCTTCGTGCTCACGTCCTGAACCTGCCTCATACAGTCATCGAAATCTCCGGCTATCTGAATCGTCTGCGAACCGTAATCCATAGCCTGGCTGAGTTTGCCGAAGGCAATCCTGCCGGAGCCGATAAAAACGGTGGATTTCAGACCGCAACTGTGTGCATACAAAGCCATCGATGCTGAAGTATTTCCCGTTGATGCGCACACGCACGACTTGGCCCCAATCATCTTAGCGTGACTGAATGCCGCCGTCATACCATTATCTTTGAACGAGCCGGATGGATTCAGCCCTTCATATTGCAGAAACAAGCAACCGGACTTCATATCTGCATATTTGGCGACAGCATCATTCTGCTGCAAAACTGTCTGCCCTTCGCCGATGGTTACCTTATATTCATCATCACAGAAGTTAAGCAATTCCCGGAACCGCCACACCCCCGAAAAATCCAAAGGATTGTTTCTGTTTGCCCAGCGTTGGCCGAACTCGCTGAGTTTCTTTGGCAGTTTCACCTTGTCCCAGTTGTACTGTGTATCCATAAGCTCGCCACATTTGGGACACTTAAATCCGCCTGCAGCAAACCCGCAATCAAAGCGGGCTCCGCAATCCGGATTAATACATTGTTGATATGCCACATCGGCATTCATATACAAAACTCCTTTTGGATTCTTTGCGGAGTGATTATAGACGAAACCATCGATTTTTGCAAATTGTCTCTTTGCTTCACTCTATTCCGCTAAGAATGAC
>CAIYOL010000068.1 GCA_903927855.1 uncultured Planctomycetota bacterium | reverse complement strand
TCTTTTTCGACGCTCTACAAAAACTGGGCAAAGACGCTCGTGTTTTTGCCTCCGCCAAAATCGCCGCCATTGGCAGTGAAACCGCCGCAAAACTAAGCGAATTTGGAATAAAAGCGGATTTTGTGCCAAACGTCTTCACCAGCAAAGAACTCGGCAAACAATTAATCAGCTTTACGAACTTGCAGGACAAAAAGGTTTTGCTTCTCCGCTCCCAGCTTGCCTCGAATGACCTCAGTGAATTGTTAAGCGGCGCAGGCGCTGAAGTTGACAATGTCCCTGTCTATACTGCTGTAACTGTAAAAAATAAGAGCGAACTTCTGTCGAAAAAAATCCGCAAGGGCGAAATCGATTGGCTGACTTTCGCAAGCCCATCTTCAGTTAAAGCTTTCTTCGAACAAATTCCAGCCGACCTTGTGAACTCCAGTAACACCAAAATAGCATCCATCGGCCCCGTAACCTCCGAACAACTGAAAACCTTCGGCCTCAAAGTCGACGCCCAAGCCTCCGAGCACACTGCCGAAGGCCTGCTTGACGCTATAGAAAAGATGTACAAATGATAAACATCTCAAAACTATATTGTGGCTTGGCCGGTGAATCAGACCACTTGCGATACGAACAGCAAAATTCCTTCGGCCCGGTCGTCGCCTTCAATTGCACAAGCCGCTGCAATTTAAATTGCCTCCATTGTTACAGCAATTCCACCTCCAGCCTTAGCAGGGACGAATTAACTACCACCGAAGCCAAACGATTGCTTCACCAACTCGCTGAGGCAAACTGCCCCGTGGTATTATTCACCGGCGGCGAACCCTTGTTGCGGGACGATTTATTCGACCTCTTGGCAGAAGCAAAGCAACTGCCCCTGCGGACCGTCATATCCAGCAACGGAACTTTAATCGACTCCGCCGCCGCCAAAAAACTCGCCGGACGCAGCGTAAGTTACGTCGGCATCTCAATCGACGGCGACAAATCTCTCCATGACAAATTCAGACAATCCCCCGGCTGCTTCAAAGCCGCCTTGGCAGGGGTCGAGAACTGTCAAAAAGCCGGTTTGAAAACCGGCCTGCGATTCACTATCACCAAACAAAATGCCGACAAAATCCCCGCCGTCTTCGACATCGCCGCCGAAGCCGGCATTCGCAGGATTTGTTTCTATCACCTTGTAAAAGCAGGCAGAGCAAAAAATCTCAATACCTATATTCTGACGCCACAGCAGACCCGTAACGCCGTTGACACTATAATAGAAAAGACCAAAGAATTCGTTCAAAAAAAACTCGTTGACGAAGTCCTCACCGTCGGTAACCACGCTGACGGCCCTTACCTCCTCATTCGGGTCACCAGTGACGAGCAACGAGCGACGGCTAAACAGCTTCTCCTCGCCAATGGCGGAAATAAAACCGGAGAAAAAATCGCCTCTGTCGGCTGGGATGGTTCCGTCCATCCCGACCAGTTCTGGCGGAATTATTCGCTCGGCAATGTTAAAAACAAAACTTTCAAAGAAATCTGGGATAATCCGGATGAGCCGGTGCTTAATAAGCTCCGCAACAAATCTACGTTCGCTGATAAAAGATGTTTAAGATGTAAATGGTTCAACCTGTGCAAAGGCAATTTCCGCTTCCTCGGCTCAGACCCCTCCGAAAAAAACTGGCTCCTCGAACCGCCTTGCTATCTCACAGATGCCGAAATTGGACTTTAGAAAGCAGATGTAATCTCCCCTGCTGGTGAAAAACAATCAATCATTAACAGTCGTCATTGCTGTGGGGGAACGGTTTTTTGTAACGAATTGATTAACTGACGAAGCTGCCTTGTCATGCTGGGATTGAGTAATGCTACGCCGCCTTTTAACAGAGCGATGACAATTGACGTTGGTATCAGCAGGAACATAAAAAGTATCATATAAGGAAAGCCTTTGAAGACCTGTGGGGGCAACTCGACTCTGCCGTTAGGAGTATTGATTACAAAAGATTTGGTATCTTCAGAGCAGATTTTCTGCAATATCGCTGGTGTTTTCGTATTATCGATGGTTGTTTTCACAGTAGTAAGCACCCAGACACCCAACGGTACGGCAAGGACAAAAAAAGTAATAGCAATGCCAGTTCTGACTGAATTGGTTGGGTAAGTTGTCTGCTGCGATTGTTCTTCAAACATATCTGGCTCCCTGATTTATTGTTTGCTAAAATCCCTTTAAAACATGTTCTTAATTACTATTGTATGGCTGACTTCAAACGAGTCAATACTTGATTATCGAAAGGAAATAATAGATAATCAATTCTAAGTATTCAATTGAGAACTTTTATGGCCTTTCCAAAAATCAGATTGCGCCGGCTGCGAAGCAATGCATCTATGAGAAGATTAGTCCGCGAAACTACTTTAAACGTCGACAATCTCGTCTATCCGCTCTTTGTCCGCGAAGGCGAAAATCTCAAAGAGCCGATTAAGTCAATGACCGGCTGCTTCCACTTCTCACCCGATACAATAGTAGCCGAGGCGGCTGAAGTCGCTGCGTTGGGAATACCCGCCGTGCTTCTTTTCGGCCTGCCGGATAAAAAAGACGAAATCGGCTCGCAGGCATGGGCTGAAGACGGCGTCGTCCAACGTTCCATAAAGGAAATCAAAAAAGCCGTCCCCGATTTGCTCGTCATCACCGATGTCTGCCTCTGCGCCTATACCTCCCACGGCCATTGCGGCGTCATCAAGGACAATAAGGTTGATAACGACGCGACTTGCGAACTGCTCGCCAAAATCGCTCTTTCGCACGCTCAGGCCGGCGCAGATATTGTCGCACCTTCGGATATGATGGATGGCCGCGTAAAATACATCCGCGAAGCCCTCGAACAAAACGGCTTTCACAATGTCGCCATTATGTCTTACGCCGCCAAATTCGCCTCCGCTTTCTATGGGCCGTTTAGAGACGCAGTCGATTCCGCACCCGCCTTCGGCGACCGCAAAACATATCAAATGGACCTCGCAAACGCCCGGCAGGCCCTTGCCGAAATCGCTCTCGATATCGAAGAAGGCGCCGATATTGTAATGGTTAAACCCGCCCTCGCATACCTTGATATAATTTACCGAGCAAGACAGCGTTTCGATTGTCCCATCGCCGCTTATAACGTCTCAGGCGAATATATGATGCTCAACTCCGCCGCCGAGGCGGGACTTTTAGACAAGCAGGCCGCTACGATGGAGATGCTATATTCAATCAAACGCGCCGGCGCTGATATAATAATTACCTACTTCGCAAAAGATGTAGCAAGAAAGACAACTTAACTCTTCAACCAGCTTGCTTCTAATAACGCCTTTTCTTTAATTCATCGATATACTTTGCCGCGGCATCCTTACCGCCTAAGCCAAAGGCAAGAGCCAAAGCAAGGACAATGCCGCCGAGGATAATATTGAATGTTGTCGATACCAAAAGAGGGGCAATACCAAGCTGTTCTAACGCAACTGTCACTGCGAAAATTATTATCGCCCACTGGCATACACCGGCCAAAAGCTGAGGTTTGGGCAGATTGGCATTGCCTGCAGCCGTGCGGACTATTCCTGAGACGAAACTCGCCAGAAACATAGCAACCACCAGAACAAGCAACGCTGCTATGACATTCGGAACGTAAGCAAATAAGCTTAGAAGAACGTCGGATGCCTTAGGCAGGCCCAATGCATCGACTGCCATCACTAAAACCATAATGATAATCAGCCAATAAACTATGCCGCTTACCACTTCTCTGGCGGTAACTTTCAAATCGCCTTTTCTTAGAACTTCTGATATGCCCGCTTTATCCGCCAGTGTATCGAAGCGCACTATCTTAAGCAGCCAGTCAATTATCCCTCTGATTGACTTGGCTATAAGCCAGCCTACTATCAAGATTAGTAATACGCCCGCCAGGACAGGAAGATAGGCCAATATTCTGGTCAACATTTGGCGGATCGGCTCAGTTATAAGATTTTCCCATTCTGATACTGCTAACATTTTTGGTACCTCCACAATAAATTGTTAATATTCTATACGTTTCCACCGGCTTGTATTCAGATACTCTGATATACCTTTTCTATATCATCCCCTGCATTATTATCGGCGTTACTGTTTGACATTAATTAACAATTCTCTTTGCGGATAAGTCATAAAATTGGCTTTGTTTGGGTTTGTTTTGACCAAGTGTCCAATTTCATTTTTTCGTTGTAATTCATTGTTAATACTTGCGTTATAAACATTTGACTTTTTGAAAAATTGGCTTTGTTTGGCATAATTAACTTCATTTTGATTGATTTTTCCCTTCTGCGCAGAAAATCTCCATATCAGCCACAGAGAGCGCAGAGAACATAGAGAAATAAATTATAAACAGTATTAATTGGTTATTGGAAGCCGCTCATTGGTAATTCCTTTCAAAAGAGACTATCTCTCTACAATTAGAGGAACTTGCGCGTTTGATGTGAAAATTTTGAGATTTTCGGGGGTGCGGCTTTGGCTAAGTCGTTGTAATTAAAGAGGTAAAAAAATTTACGAAATCTTAGAAATGGGCTGCTGACTACCAACGGTTTTGATTGAAAATATTACTCCGCTTGTCGCGGAGGCAAGTTAGTCGCAGGCCGTTAGGGGTTAGAGAATAAATGCTTATTATTTTTTACGTTTTCTTAAAATCACCGCACCGAGGCCGAGAAGAAAAAGCGTGGCGGGTTCTGGAACCGGCTCCCAAAGAATAGCATGGCTATAGCCTGAACTATCTTTCGCATAGCCAACGATGTTACCGTAACCATCGATAGCCGTAGCTCCAGAACTCCCTAAGCCGGCTGGCAAGAATTGACTTAGGTCTACAAAGCTGTCGGCACTGCCATTCCATAGTAAGGCGTTGATATCATCATAGTTTATATAACCCCTGCCGACCTGTTGTGTGCCGTTGGTTGCATAAGCATAAGACAAGGAAAACCCGTTTGGGTTCAAATCGATATAGCTTGAGGCGCTTCCGTTCCAAAGCAAGGCGTGAGCGTTGCCCCCTGTAGCCGAACCCCAACCATAACCGACCTGCTGATTGCTGCTGACTCCACAAGCGTAAGATCGAGAAAATCCGGAGGGGTTTAAATCAACGCAGCTTGCGGCAGTCCCGCTCCAGAGTAAGGCGTGGTAAACGCCGCTTGCGGGCGAACTACTACCACAGCCGACCTGCTGAGTACCATTGGTCCCGGAAGCGTACGATTGAGAAAATCCACTGGGATTCAAATCGATATAACTCTCTGCACTGCCGCTCCAAAGCAAGGCATGGGTTTCATTACCTGTGGCCGGACCAGAACCACCAACACCGACCTGCTGATTGCCGCTGATTCCGTAGGCCGCTGATATCTTGAATCCGCTGGGATTCAAATCGACGAAACTGTCGGCACTTCCGTTCCAGAGCAAGGCATGCCACCAGGAGTTTGCTGCAGACGAGAGACCTTGACCGACCTGCTGAGTGCCATTGGTTCCGTTAGCACAAGACTCATCGAATCCACTTGGGTTCAAATCAACGTAGCTCGATGCACTTCCGTTCCAAAGTAAGGCGTGGCCGTAGCCGCCTGTGGCCGAAACATTACCATAGCCGACCTGCTGTGTGCCGCTGATTCCGTAAGCCTCAGACTCATTGAATCCACTAGGATTCAAATCAATCGCTCGGTAGCTTGTGCCAAAAGCAAGGCTCGGCACGATGGAAAACAGGACCATAGCAACCAAAAACGCCGAAATTACGGTAGACTTAAGATGTGATTCCTCTCGCATATCCTTCTCCTTTCCTCTATGCCTTTTGCCCCCAGTCAAAAGCGTATTTCAGTATATGCTTTACAGCCGGACAGTCAAGGGGAAAAAGGCCAAATTTTGCCTTATAAGCCAAAATCCCGTAGTAATACGGGTATGGAAAAGGCCGAAATCAAGTCTATTGGCTAGTATCTCAAAGACCATCGAAGAAGGGCTTTAGCGGTTTGAGAAAAGACACTTTTTCCCCCACACCCTTCAATTTCAACGGCAAAATTTAAGATGCTGTTGTTTCCGGAGGCCGCAATTGGTTCGACAAGCTCACCACGGGGAGGAGCATTAGTATTACGCAGTGCCTAAGGGGCGAAGTAAAATAAGAAAGGAATCGAACTATTTCACAAATTAGCCTCTGCCGAGGATCCCTGTTTTCTTTGCAACGAACGCTGTTAAATATGCAAAAACTACAGGAGTCCATAAGATGAGCATTAAGTTCAAATAATGCGAGGTTGCTTTAAAACCATCTGCGGTTATCCTTTCCCATACCAGCAGAACCATCACCGTGGTTACTAACGTGAAGGTTGTGCCGTATTCCTTGCGGATTACCTTCTTCCAGTCGTATTGCATCCCTTCGAGGGTACGGCCAAGTCCTTTGAACGATATCAAGAACCGCGGCACTCTTTTAGTGTAGCCGTTATAAACCTGACCGAATTTCTCGCGCAGGTAGTTTTCCTCAGCGACGGTTATAGACCAGTATAGAAGCAGAAAGAAGGGCAGGCAAACGGCGTACATCAGAACGCCGTTATGGATGACAATCAGGCCGATTAACATTAAAACATTGCCGAGATAAAGCGGATTGCGACAATGCGCAAAGAAGCCCTCCTGAACGAGAGTTGCGGCATAAACTTTTTTCTGTTTGCCGCCGCGTTTTATGTAGGCAAAGCCAATTACGCAGATGCGCAGCAATTGACCGGCGAGCGCTATAAGAATGCCGATAATATCAAGATACATATCGAGACGGCGGTTCCCGGCGATAATCAGCGGCCTGGCTATAAGCGCCAAGGCGCAAAACACCAATGGGGAAATGTTATTCCGATATTTGAAAAAAAAGTTACCGATGGGGACTAAATGTGACGTTCGGGCCGGGGCAAAATCTCCGGTTTCAACAACATCAGGACCAATACTATCTGAGGCGCTACAATCAGGTTTATCGCGGAAGTTACCGGGCTGAACACCGGCCTTTTTATCCGTTGCGATCGGCCCGCACGAGTTTATCTTGCTCATTTTGGCTTATTTTTCCTTGGTTGTTTTTGCGCTATCATTGCGCAAAAATTATACCATTTGAAGAGGATATCAATATCCTGAAATCCGCAGTTTTTCAAAAGCTCTTTGTCTTCTTCAAGGCGGTAAGGTATCAAAACGTTTTCCAGCGCTTCGCGTTTTTGCGATATCTCGAGTTCGCTGTACCCCCTGCGTTTCTTCAGCTCATAATAGTGTTTGATAAACAGCCGATTAAAAGTGGAGCTTTCTCCAAGGACTTTTTCGACAAGTATTAAACAGCCATTTTCATTAAGGCCATCGTAAATGTCTGAGATTAAACGATTTCGATAAAGCGGCCTGACAAATTGCAGAGTAAGCACCATTAACACCACTGAAGCATTTTCGATATGGACGCCCTTGTTTAAGTCGACCAAGCGAAGCTCGTAATCGTGTGCGAAATTGACCTGAGTCATTTTTTGTTTTGCTTTTTCAAGCATCTCTTTGGATGAATCGATGCCGACAAACCGCACGCTTGCGTCACCATGCAGAAAGTGGTCGATGGCAAGAAACGAATTACAGGTAGAGCACCCAAGGTCAAAAATCTGGCTCCCGTCGCAGGCGAAATCGGTGGCGGTTTCCCCGATTATTCTTTGAATCTCGCCATAGAACGGTACCGACCGGTTGAGCATGTCATCGAAGACGGCGGCGGTCTTCTCGCCAAAATCAAAATCGGAGACCTGTGCCTTGGGCTTGGCGAAAATTTTGTCAGGACCGGACAGGAACGACGTTTTATCCGGCGAGATATGTTTCTTCTTGGAACTAACCTCAGCAAGCACAGGCTTCTTGCCGGGGTTTTTCTTGTCTGTCTTAGTGTACATTTTCATCGCTCCTTAAGATAAACCGTGCATTGTCTTATGTGTATCGTCCTAATCCAAATCGACATTGGCTAATTCGGCGAAGTAAATTCTACTACGACCTTATTCTGTTTATTGTACCAATATAGAACAGAGTATCAAGTGTTTATTTGTTTCCGTGCTATCACACCAATTATTTTTTACGTTTTCTTAAAATCACCGCACCGAGGCCTCTTTGATTTAACTAACATCAGGGACTAATTCCTACATGCATCAAGGTCCTTAACATCTACTACTATGCCATGTCGAATTACGAACCACCCGGCTTCTCTCACATAACCACCAAAACTGTTTTTATCATATTTCGTTCTGTGGTTTCAGTTTGTCTTATTCTTTTGCATTTGCTATGTATATTGACAGTAACCCTTTGGGGTAGAGCTGGTCAGAGTCGAATCGGGTTATTTTATAGCCGCGTTGCTCCAGGCCTTCCAAAAGAACAGGGTAGGATTCGAGCAGCCACATCTGTCGGCGTGCGATACCGGCCTGCTTAAACATTTCAATCGACTGTGCCCGCTGTTCGCTGCCGCAGAGACCTGCAAGACATTCGACGTTAATCCAGTTTGGTTTAAATGATTCATGGAAGAGGTAATGTTCGAAAAGAGTGCCTTGGTTCCAGTTGCCTATAACAAGACAGTCAGGGGCAGCGACCTTGCTTATCTGGATAACGGTGTTTCGATATGCGGTATTGCCTTTGATTAAAATCCAGGTTTCTTTAAATACGTTAAGACCGTTTATAAAGAGAGCAAAAATTACAGCAATTACCGCGGCATAAACAGCAAATTTGATGTGTATTTTGCTATATGAGATTCTAAGGATTAGACCAAATCCCAAGCCGCCAACCACACAGAGCACGGCATAAGCAGGCAGTTGAGGAGATACGTCTTTGATTTTTTCGGCAGAGAACAAGGTAACAAGCCAGAGTATAAGCAGAGCAAAGGCGAAGGGTCGGAATTGTTTTCGGCCGAAAGTTTCAAGCAATCCTACAACGACAAGTGGTATGCATAAAGAAAAGCCATAAAGTATTTCGCAGCCTTCTTTGCTCAACGCCCAACTGAGATTGAAGGGGCGATTGGCGGCATCGAACACGCCGCGGCTGCCAAAAAAATAAGACTGACGAACCGGAAATATTGTGACAGCAGCGGAAATTGCGAAAATCGCACAAAACAGCAGAAGCGGCCGCAGGCGCGGCCGCAGTATGAAAAAGCAGGGTAAGGCAAGAATCGCGCTCGGTGTTATTAAAAAAGATAAGAGAAACGATAAGCTCGCAAGGATGGGTTTGTTCAGCAGCCAGAGTAAAATCGACAGGAGGAAGAAACAAACCTGCGGAGT
>CAIYOL010000067.1 GCA_903927855.1 uncultured Planctomycetota bacterium | reverse complement strand
GAACACAGAAAAGCCGAGATGGAAAAATGGAAAGACGCCAAGTTCAAAGACGACAGCGTAAAAGCACGTATCGATGAATTACTCGATAAAAGCAACAAGTTCACATGGTAAACCGCTTCGCCGAGAAGCGATGATGTAATTGATTAAGGGCGGGCAAAGCCTTACGAGTTTTTCGTAAGGCTTTGTTTTTTATAATTTGCTGCGTTTCTGCTCGGCTTCGGTAGCTTGCTCGAGTATCTTTTTCTCTTCCGGTGTCAGGCTATGAATGCCGGAGTCGTGGACCTTTTGCAGAATGCGGTCGAGTTCCACCTGCAGATTACGTTCTGCGGCTATTTTTCTTTGCCAGCGGCCGGACTGGATTCTTAATCTGATTTTGGCCCGCCAAGACTGCGAGAATGCGTAACCTGCGCCTGCCGCCATCCCCGCCAGATGGGCGGCATCGCCGCCAGCATTTGCACCTTTAGTTATTAAAGTAATAAGGTAAAAGGCAGTAAAAGCAATTGACGCTACTCTTATTGGCACAGGAAAAACAAAAATAAATACAACAAAATGAGGAAAAAGGATTGCACAGGCAGCCAACATACCGAGTATCGCGCCCGAGGCTCCCACCATAGGCAAAGCCGGCAGGAAACCCGTGACAACGAGAAAAAGATAGAACAGCCCCCCTGCCATCCCGCAACTAAGGTAAAATATCAAAAATCTTTTACTCGACCAGTAACGTTCAAGTGTTGGTCCTAAGAAAAACAAGCCAAGCATATTGAAAAAGATGTGTGGCATACCGCTATGCAAAAACTGATATGTTATAATCCGCCACAACTGCAACGCTGTCGGCAAAGAAATCGGATAAAGCGAAAACCATTTCACCAGGACTCTCTCCGCCCCCAAAATCTGCGCGAAAAATACCGCGAAATTGATAATGAGCAACCATTTGACCACAGGTGTAATCTGAGGCAAAGCCATTCGCATCTGCGGAGCATTGTTGAATTGAGACTGAAAATTCGCCTGAGTGTAATCTCTGTCGTAAAGGCCCATAGTTTCTCTGAAACTCCGCAAAACGAAAAGCTAAGTACGAGATTGTCTCGCGGGACTCGCTAAACAATCGGGCTTCATTTTTTCAAATATTATCATCAAAAGCACGCCGAATACTACCATAGCGATGCCGATATTCTGTGAGATTGTTAAGCCGTCGAATCCAAACGGGTTGTCGTCACGGAGAAATTCCATAAAAAACCGGCTGATACCATAGATTATAAACATCAGGCCGAATATGCAGCCGGGCTTAGTAAACAGCTTTTTACAGTCTTTGGAAACGTCGGCCTTTTGGTTTCTTCGCCAAAAAAGGTAAAGTATAAGGGCCAAAACGGCACCTTTAACTGACGAATACAATTGTGTGGGGTGAACGGGCAAACAGCGATAGGAACCTTTATCAACCATATATTTTTGTTCCGGGATTAAATCTTTATAAGGTTTTAAGCCATAGACCCTTTTGCCCTCTTCGTTATAATAGCCGAAAAATTCCTCTGGCAAATTTAACTGCGGCTGAGGACGGTTCCTTTCCGGATTCGGATATATCTGGCTACAATAAGCGTATGAGCCATATGGGAAACGAACGGCCCAGGGCAAGTTTGTGGGCTTACCGAAGCAGCAGCCGTTCAGGAAGCAGCCGACCCTGCCAAATACAAGCGCCAGCATCAGACCGATGGCAAGTATATCAAGATAGCGCCGAACAGGAAGTTTGTGATACCGGCAGTAAAAACCGATAACAACAATGGCTGAAAGTACGCCGCCAAGAAGCTCAAGGCCCCCCTTCCAGATGGCAAAGACGGATATCAGGCGTCCCTGAAACTGGGCAAAATAGTGAATTACGTAAAAAAGACGTGCGCCTACCACTCCCGCGATAAGAGAGTAAAGAGACGCATTGGTGATGTACTGCGGGTCGGGTGTGAAACTGCGGCTAAGACGTCTTATCAGGGTGACGGCTGCGAGAAATGCGATGACCATCATCGTGCCGTAACCTTTTACGGTCAAATGTATAAAAGGTATCTCAAAAAGTTCAGGATGCATCAGCCGATTTACGATTTCCAATTTGCGATTTTCGTTTTTTGAATTTCAATCGTCTGTCGAAAATCGCCGAATGGTAATTTTCTTTAACCACGACTTTTTATTTTGTTATTTTTGCCGAGAATAATAACCTTTGGCTTAAGTTTTCTGGCTTGCGCAGGGGTGTAGTATCCGAAACCGAAAATAATGATGGTATCCCTCGCTTTTACCAGTTTTGCCGCCGCTCCGAGGATTATGATTTTGCCAGAGTTCGCATCAGCGGGGATGGCATAGGTTTGAAGGCGGTTGCCGTTATTCAAATCGGCGACCTGAACGACTTCGTAGGGTAAAATATCGGCTGCTTTCATCAGTGCAGAGTCTATGGCGATGCTGCCAGGGTACCGCAGCTTTGTCTCGGTAACCGTCGCACAGTGTAATTTGCTTTTTAATAATTTTACAAACATAGCTTACATTATATATTATCGCCTGTTTACGTCCACCAGAATGTTGTCAATCAATCGAGTTGAGCCAATTTTAACTGCTACTGCTATTAGGATACTGCCG
>CAIYOL010000066.1 GCA_903927855.1 uncultured Planctomycetota bacterium | reverse complement strand
TGTCATCTCTTCGTAATAATATAAGACGATAATCAGCCGTTCAGCTCGTGTCAGCCCTTTGGTGAGCAGACTTTTCAGGTCTCGCTTTTGGGCTTCGGTCAGAGGGTCTTCGCTTCTTTGGTCTTTGATTACGTCTATTTCGCGAATGTCTTTCTCACCGTCGCCTTCGCTGTATTTGGTGTCCAGTGAAACCAGGCCGATTGCATTTGCATCATGCTGGAGTCTGTTGAACTCCTCTACGTTCAAATCCAGCTCTTCAGCCATTTCTTTTTCGGTAGGTTTGCGGCCGAGGTGGGTTTCGAGTGAGTGTACGGCCTTGGTCAGTTGGTGTGCCCGGGCACGGACCAGCCGCGGCACCCAGTCCATACTTCGTAACTCATCGAGAATGGCGCCTCTTACACGAGGCGAGCAATATGTCTCAAATTTTACGCCCCTGGTGGGGTCGAAAGCGTCAATGGCATCCATCAATCCGAAGATGCCAGCACTGATAAGGTCATCCAGTTCGACCTTCTCAGGCAGTTTGCTGCGTAACCGCTCTGCAGTATATTTTACCAGGGGCCTGTAATGTTCCATAAGCAGATTACGGAATTGGGTATCGCCGGTTTTGTAAAATTGCTCCCATATTTGGTCAATATTGAGTTGTTGGTCGGCTTTCACAGGTTGGTTGGTTTTCACAGATTGGTTAGTTTTCATAAGATTCCTCCGTGAGACTCTGTGCCCCTGAAATATTTTGCAAAGCCGGTTTTAAGTCCTATAAGTGCGAGCATTTTTTTATCTTTTGATCCTTCAGCCGTATCCACGAAGAAAGCTCCCATCACATTTCTTATCGACTTTCCATCCGATAACTTTAGGAGAACCAATCTGTTACACATCATTCGTAGATTGAAATCGTTTCCTGTTTTTGCCTGAGCAATACTGCCGCTGCTCTTTGGTTGAGCGAATTCTCCAGAAGCTTATTTGTTTGCAGCTCGATATACTCATTTCGGTTCTTTTCAAGCAGCTCTTTGGCGTATTTATCTATTGTTGGCTGGGTCTCTAATCTGCCGGCAGCGCCAAATTTGATGTTTTTAGTATCGCAGAATAGAAGTCGCCGGCTTCGGGTGTGCTCATCGATTGCATTGTTCAGCAAGCCGGAGAACTCATCCACCGCCAAATCTTTCGGAACAAAACCGGGACTGTAGATATTGTTTATGTTCTGAGTAAGGATTTTTTGGCGGTTATGGGTGAACTCAATTATCTTAACGAGCAGTTCACTGATATTGTCTGTTGCCAATGACGCCAAATTCATAAACAATCCTCCTTATTTAGTCCGTGTTCCCGTTATGTTTTTATGATTAGTTTTCTCCCGCTGAAATTGGGAGAAGCAGAAAAGATAACCCGTAAAAAGCAAAGCCGCGTTTATCATCCTTGATTCTTTTTCCTTAAGCTTCAACTTCCAGTATATAGCGCTAGTTACGTTTCGTTATTTCGCCGGCGGGCTCTTCTTTGTTTAAAATCCGCCTTATTTCCCAAAGAGTTTTTGTTTTCTTGAGTTCCATGATTTTTGATAATCTTTCAAAGACTGACTCGTCGTATAACCGATGTCCGCCTTCAGTCCATTGCACCTCACGAATGAGTCCCATTATCGTGTAGTTATGAATAGTTTGCCGGGAGAAGGGGGTGTAACGGACCAGTTCACCAATTCGATAGAGCTTTGTAGGTATTTGCAACGTGTGTCTTTTAACTTCTATCTGCATTTGCAAGGTTACGTCGGTCTTTAAAAGATATTTTACGTTTTGCAAAATGTAAAATACCTTTTGTCGGATGTCAACCTTTTTTCAAATTTTTTTTGGAAAAATTTGATAAGTTTTTTACAAGTAGCGGTTTCTTATTGGACGCTGTTTATCCGGCAGGCGGGAACTTGCCGGTATTTCTCCGAATTTATCGTTATTATCGGTATTTTTCGCTGGGGATTTGGGCATATTTTAAGAACAAAGGTGCAAAAAAAAGGTAGGTATATTTTGGATGAGGGCATACTTTGCCAGTGGCAGAGGGGCCTTGAATGACCGACCGGCGTACGTGGGAAAGCCGGGTAAGTTACAAGGTTTTTGCCAAACGCCCCTATTAAAATGTCCGATACGATATATGGTAATAATATCTGAAACCATTAAAACTATGAATAAGAGTTCCGATAATACCGGTAACCCCGCTCCCGGCGGTGTTTCACTGCTTGAGCAAATAACTCCGTTGGCCAGGCAGATAAACTGCCTCGACATCGAACGGATAGCAGATGTTTGCGTTAATGACATCCCCAAATTGATTGGCGTGAGATTTGCTTCGCTGTATATACTTGACGAAACAAACAATATTTTGCTCCTCCAGAAATATAATCATCCGTTTCTTATAAATAGAATAGTCTCAATCAATCAAAATCCGCCTTCTTCTATGATTTTGGCGGTAAGAAGTGAAATGCTTATGCAGGTACAGGACATAGACACCCACAAAAGGCCTATCATTAAGAAATCCCAGCGTGCTTTTGCCCAGAATTACAAGACCAGCAATTGCATTATTGCGCCGCTTGTTTGCCAGGAAAAGGTGGTTGGTGTGCTCAATTTGGCGGACAAAATAGAAGGTGACAGCTTCAGTTGTGATGATATTGTGCTTGTGGAGCTGCTCAGCCAGTTGATTGGCGCCTCCATCGGCAATATAAAGCTTTTTGAAAGGATTCAGCGTCAGGCCACGATGGATGGTTTGACCGGTCTTGCGAACCACAAAACATTTTATGAAACTCTGGAGAGAGAGCTGTGGAGAATACGGCGGTACGGCGGCCAGATTTCGCTGATTATGGCAGATATCGATGATCTCAAGAAGGTAAACGATACCTGCGGCCACCATACCGGCGACAGGGTCATCAGTGAAATCAGTAAGAAAATAAAGGCGTGCGTCCGGCAAACGGATACTGCTGCACGCTACGGCGGGGATGAATTTGCGGTAATTTTGCCCAATACCACGCTGGCCGATGCCGTTGTTGCTGCTGAGCGTATGGTCAATTTGGTCTCAGAATCGCCGATAACGTGGAAAAAAGAGCAGA
>CAIYOL010000065.1 GCA_903927855.1 uncultured Planctomycetota bacterium | reverse complement strand
GGCACCGCCAGTTTTTATTGCTGCCGCAGCGCTTTTAGGTGTATATTTCTTTGTAATCAGAAATAAAAAGCTCATCGCCGATGAAAATGAGCTTGTCTTCAGTAACAAAGAGAAAATCTCTTATGATTCCATACTAAAAATAGATAAAACCGGCTTTGACTCGAAAGGCTTTTTTATAATCACATATAAAAATAAAGATGGCAGCGAAGTTAATCGCAAAATAAGTGATAAAAACTATGATAACTTGGCAGCTATACTGGATAAACTCGTAGCAAAAATTAGTTGAAATTACCGAAATAAAACTTAAAATCTAACCAGTTAACCGCAATGGGCTATATATTATTGAACTGTTGCGGTTTATTTTTGAGTGCCACTGGCAGCATATTTCGAGAAGTGGAAGCGAATGAATTCTTGTATTGTCGGATTGCAATGGGGCGATGAGGGCAAAGGCAAGGTTATTGATATCCTTGCCGAGCACAGCGACATCGTCGTTAGATATAATGGAGGCGCCAATGCCGGCCATACTGTTGTCATAGATGGCAACAAATTCGCTCTGCATCTGCTGCCCAGCGGCTCGATTCGGCCGAATATTGTCTGTGTAATCACAAATGCCGTAGTAGTCGACCCCGACACTCTTCTGAAGGAAATTGAAACTCTGGCCCAGAAAAATATTACGCTGACGAAGCGCCTCCTTATAAGTGAAAATGCACACGTTGTTTTGGATTATCACAAAAAAGAAGACCAGCTGCGCGAAGAATCTCTCGGAAAAGACAAAATCGGTACAACAATTCGAGGCATTGGTCCCTGTTACGCAGACAAGGTCGGCAGAAGTTACGCGGTGCGTATGGCCGATTTAAGAGACCTCAAAAAACTCAAAGCCCGACTGCAAACCATCGTTGAATACAAAAATAAAATCTTTGCAGCCCTTTATAACGCTGAGCCGATAAGCGCCGATGAAATCTTCGACAAGTGTAAATCTTACGCCGATAAACTCCTGCCATTTATAACCGATACGACCGAATTTCTGCACAAATCAATTGCCAATGGTAAATCCATCCTCTTTGAAGGCGCTCAGGGAACAATGTTAGACATTGACCACGGCACCTTCCCGTATGTAACCAGCTCAAATTCAAGCGCGCTTGGTATGTCAATCGGCTGCGGTGTGCCCGCCAAGATGGTTGATAAATTCATCGGCGTAGTCAAGGCCTACACAACGAGGGTCGGCGCCGGTCCTTTCCCTACAGAACAGGATAACGAGGTCGGTCAATATATCCGCGATAAAGGACACGAATATGGCACTACTACAGGCCGGCCCCGCCGATGCGGCTGGTTCGATGCCGTGGCAGTATCCTACGCTGTAACCATCGGCGCTATTGACTCGGTGGCTCTGATGCATCTCGATACCCTCACAGGCTTGAAAAAAATAAATATCTGCAGGGCATATAAAATCAACGGAAAAGAAACTACCTTCTTTCCTGCAAATATAGATAGACTCGCACAGGCAAGTCCCGTTTATGAAACTGTCCCAGGCTGGGACGATGCCCTTGCCGAAGCAAACGATTTTAATGATTTACCCGCCAACGCCCAAAGCTTTATTCGCCTTATCGAAGAAATGATTAAAGTCCCCATCACAATTATCGGGGTTGGGCCGGAACGAAAACAAACAATATTTAGATAATTTCAGCAAATAGCAGACTGGCTTAACGCTATACGCCATGAAAAGCTTCGAAGAAAAACTTGAAAAAACCGCTAAACGTCTTGGACTGGCGACCGAACAGATGCCCCGTCATATCGCCATAATTATGGATGGCAATGGCCGATGGGCAGAGAAAAAAAATCTGCCTCGGGCCGAAGGGCATCGCCAGGGCGCAAAAACAGTCGAAAAAGTGGCCCAGTACTGTGTCGACTTCGGCATCGAATCTTTGACCATATATTCTTTCAGCATAGAAAACTGGAAAAGGCCGAT
>CAIYOL010000064.1 GCA_903927855.1 uncultured Planctomycetota bacterium | reverse complement strand
GTGCAACAGTTTCCGAGAGAAGAGCTAATCTGTTTTCATCCAATTCGGCTGCAAAAACACTTACGCCTTTGACTTCCTGACAGATATTTCGTATGACGTGCATCGTTCCGAGAGGGCCGCCCGCGCCGATGACATTGATTTTGTCGCCTGGTCGGATTTCGGCTGTGGCCGGGATATTCTTCATAGATTCAGCAGGTTTCGAGCCGGTGGTGCCGATTATTCGAATGCCGCTATAATGTACGCGGCCAACCATGGTGACAACGTCTCTGCGAAAGGTGCCGCCGCAAAGAACGATATTGAGAAGACCGTGCGGAGCAACTTTTGCAAATAAAGCTTCGACCGTTTTCGGGTCAGAGCCGAAATAAATCACATCATCATAAACAGCATCTGGAAGTTGCGGCGTGTTTGCAGCGCCGGTTTCTGTAACGTTCAGACCCGGCGGGGCAGGGAATTTAGAGAACCAGGTTATTTGCTCTGGGCTTCCATAGCTATAAAAGAGGTCGGCAAAAGAATCGGCTGTAACATTGATGTCGGCGACAATCAGCATCCGGCCATCGGGTTTTAATTTTTGCCGTTCTGCGGCGGCATAAGCATCTTCGACACAAGCCCAAGGCTCCACCAAAGCCGCCGCTGAGGCGGAAAGCTTTTGGGAAACCGGAATTAACATTGATTCGCCCTGCGGAGAAGTGATAATCCTTTCATCCATCAAAACATATTCCTGCAGAGCACCTTCGAAGTTATAGCCAAAGGCGGCATTGGAACCGGCAGTGCGCAGCCAGCGGTAATCAGTTTGAACGAGGTTTTGCTGACCGATTTTGAAGTTTTTTACGCCGGGGCCGACAGCCACTATTGTCACTACTGTTTCGTGGCCTGGCACAGCGGGTGCACCATTGGGGACATAGCTGGGAATTTCGCCGAGTATGTCAGAATCAATGCCGGAAACTATTTCGCCCTTGCGAACGTGCGAGGAAAATTGCTTTAACAATTTAAGGTCGGAAAAGCACAGGCCAACTGCCTCAACCCTGCAAAGAATTTGATGCTCACCGGGTGCGAAAACCTCTTTGCGTTTATTAAAGACCAGTTTGTCTTTACCGATCAACTGCACAGCATGCTGTGTCGGCGGTAAATTGGCTATATTTTGTGCTTTCATAGTCAATAGAGTCAAACTCTCAAATTCCCTGCTTTTTTCAAAACTGAAAGCCGCATTATACCCGAAATGAGTACAAAATTGAATCTGCTTTTACTAAAAGAAACTGGCAACCGGAGCTGGATTTGGTGCCTTACTTGTAGGTTTTCAGCAAATAAAGAGGCTTTTTCGCAGTAGCACCGCTGCGAAACACAGGATTTGTGGCAGAGGTATTTTCTTGCTTTTTCTGTAAAAGAGTATAAGCTATCGGCACACAGGAAATGGGACGGTGGAATTGTTATGCCGTATAATATACGAATAGTTAGCACATATCCGCCACGAAGGTGCGGAATAGGCACGTTTTCGCGGGATTTGGCTAGTGCCTTAGAGCATTTCACGGGGGAAATAGGCCATATAAGGGTTGCAGCAATAGATAATGAGGGATTACCTTATGATATTCCTGTTGACTTGGTTATAAACCAAAACAGCCCAGACTCGTGGAACCACACTATAAAGGATATTATAGCCAGGGCGAACGAGAGTACGAATCCTACTATTGTCATATTACAACACGAGTATGGTCTCGACCCGGCCGCGAACGGGAACGCCGGCGAGGGAACCAATTTCGTCGATATGGCAAAGGCATTCAGCTCCAAATGGATAACGACGCTGGTGTATCTGCACAGCGTTCTCGATGCACCGAACGACCACCAGAAAATGGTCATACAAGAGCTTGGCAAATACAGCGACGGATTAATCGTTACGACGGAAAGTGCGATAGGGATTCTTGAGTCGCCCACATATGGAATCAGCCGTTCGAAAATCAAGCACATCGACCACGGAATCAGGATGCAGCATCCATCACATTACGACCGGCTGGCAATAAAGGAGATGTTTGGGCTGAAAGACCGCTTTTTAATTACGACATTAGGACTGTTGTCGCCTGATAAAGGATTGGAGTACAGCCTTCGGGGCTACGGCAGGTTTTTGCAGGAGTCGTGCACGGAGGAGCAGAGAAAAAATATCGTGTATCTAATCGGTGGGGAATGCCACCCGGAATTTGTAAAATCAGGAGGCGGAGAGTCATACCGAAGGTATCAAGAGGTGATAGACACGGCACTGAGGGAAGCCAATCTGAGATGGTGCAAGGTCAAGGAACTCAGATACGCGGACTTTGGGACATACGACGTTGTTTTTCTTGATACGTTTCTGGACGAGAAGACTTTGTTGCGGTTTTACGGTGCTACAAATGCTATGGTGCTGCCGTATTTGGATATGCAGCAAATATCAAGCGGCGTTCTGGCAGATACGCTCGGTTCAGGCAGAGTTGCTGTAGCGACGAAATTCAGATACGCACTGGAGCTGATACTTTCAAACAGGAAGTGCCCGACGGGCCTTGTCTTGGGACGACATACGCGAGGTATTTTAGTTGACCCAGGCGAGGCGTCGGTTGAACAGATAGCCAAGGCGCTTGATTATTTAGTCTTTAACAAAAATGAGCGCCTTATGATGGAAAAACAGGCGCACCAGAGAGGTTATCAGATGAGGTGGCAAAATACGGGCTGGGCGCTGCTTCAGCATATCGAATTTGTCAGAGAGGACAAAGAGATAATAACCGGCAGGGGGATAACGTTCAAAAGGGAAAAGCCGTCAGTGTTCCAGGGAAAAGAGCATCAGCAGCAGGCGGATTAGTTATGGTAGGGATTGTCAGTAAGCCAGGGACTGGCGAGAAATTGGAAATACTCAGCACCGATGCGCAGTATGATTTGGCGTGCGCGTGCGGCAGCCGTAAAGAGGAACACAGAAGGCGAAGCGGCCATGGGAAATGGATATACCCGATAACACTTCCGAACAGGGGTAAAAGCGTGCTGTTTAAGACGCTTGTTTCGAACATCTGCACGAATGACTGCAAATACTGTCCGCTGAGAGAAGGAGAAAACGTACGGAGGTGCAGTCTCGGCGCGGAAGAAACTGCGAAGGTGTTTTTAGATTATTACAACAGGAGAGAAGTATTTGGGCTGTTTTTAAGCTCGGGAGTGTTCGGATCGGCTGATGCTACAATGGAGAAGCTCAATCGGATTGCGAGATTGTTGCGGGGGAAATATAGTTTCCGCGGGTATATTCATCTGAAGGTAATACCGGGAGCGAGCGATGCGGCGATTGAGGATGCAGTGTCGCTGGCAAGTGCGGTGTCGCTGAATATCGAGACGCCGGGAGAAGCAAACCTCGCGAAGCTGTCTAACAGGAAGAAATATATCCGGGACATCATCGAGCCGATAAAGCTGATAAGCAGACTGACCGGACGCGGGGCGAAGTATGAAGGGGTAAAGCAGACGACACAGTTTATCGTCGGTGCGGCGGGAGAATCGGATGCGGAAATCGTAAAGTATATGTGGGGACTGTATGACAGGTTGAAAATGCAAAGAGTGTATTTCAGCGCTTATCAAAAAGGACTGGGTGACGAGTCTATGCCGGGCGAAGAGATGAAACTGGAGGAGCCGGCGGATGTATTTGTGCGGGAACATCGGCTTTATCAGGTGGATTTCCTGATGCGCAAATACGGATTTAAGGAGTCAGATATTATTTTTAACAGGGAGGGCAATCTTTCTTTGGATTGCGACCCTAAAGAGGCGTGGGCGCAAAGGCATCTTGAGGCATTTCCGGTGAATGTGAACCGGGCATCGAAGTGGGAGCTTTTGAGAGTGCCGGGACTTGGGCCGGTAACAATAAAGGGGATTCTGGAACGGCGAAGGGAATGCCGAATAAACCGGATTGAAGAATTAGGAAAAGTGGGGGTAAGGCTTGGAAAAGCGAGCAAGTATGTGGTTTTTTGATTAGCGGGTAAAGCGTTGACGATTATGACAAATGAAAGTTTCGGGCCTAATAAGGGGATGTTTGATGCGGCGGTGTTTGCCAATAAGCAGATCGGACAGAGGTTCTATCGGCTTGGATTGGAATTTTCCGCAGATGCAGCAGCAGCGTTTGCCAAAGCCAGCCCCGGGCAATTCGCCGAGTTAGACCTTTCCGGTATCGCATTGCCGCCGGTAGAGGGGATAGCGGAAGATTTGCGGGATGTGTCTGAGCGAAAGATATTGCTGCGGAGACCGTTTAGTTTTTGTGACGTCAGCAGCCATAGGGGGAAAACAAAAGTCGAAATTCTTTATTGTGCCTTGGGGCCGGCCACTTTGCGGATGACGGCTTTGTCGGCAGGCAAATCGGTCAGCGTAATCGGGCCTTTGGGAAATGGTTTCCGGATGCCGGCTGGCAAGAAGATGGTACTGCTGGTGAGCGGCGGAATGGGGGCCGGGCCTTTGATCCATCTGGCAAAGACTCTTACGGCTGATTGTCCTGATGTTGAAGCGATTGCGTTTGCCGGTGCAAAGACCAAGACCGAATTGCCCTTTGAGAAGCCGACGGATGAGATTTCGCAGCAGTTGGGTTTTTCATTGCACGAGTTTGCCAGATTCGGAGTAGAATCGGTGCTGGCGACGGACGACGGCTCGATAGGATACCAGGGGCTTATAACGGATTGTTTTTCGAAATGGCTGGGGCAGCGCAGCTTATTAGCCAGAGATGCGATTATTTATAGTTGCGGGCCGGAAAAGATGCTTGCGCGGATGGCCAAGATTGCGGAAGATAAAAAAATCGATTGTCAAATAAGTATGGAGCGAATGATGGCCTGCGGCTTCGGTGTTTGCCAGAGCTGCGCTGTTAAATGCAAGGTTAATGGTTCAGGCGAGACCCTTTATAAGTTATGCTGTAAGGACGGGCCGGTTTTTGATACAAGAGAAGTAATTTTTAGTGCATAATTGTAGGGAGGTTAAAATGTTAAAAGTCGGAGCAGTTATCCTTACTATCGTGGCTGTATTTAGTTTACTTCTGGCGGCAGGCATACTTATTTCAATTATATTTTTCGGTAAAAATCCGCCTATTCTGTATGTTTCGATGGGGCAGTCAGAGGTCGCGAATCTGGACAAACCGGTCCTTGCAACGTTCAAGTCCCTGGCGATTTATTTCAACGCGGCTGTGGTGACATCTTGTATAGGAGGCCTTTTCATAATTTGGATGGGTTTGGCGCAGGGACAAAAATGGGCCTTCTGGGAGGTGCTGATTACAGCGGGAATAGGTCTAGTGTCAGGTTTTGTCGCTGACTCTTTTATAGGCGGCAAGACTTTGGGAGTTAATATAGTATTCACAATTTTGTATTTTTTAGGAATAGGATTATCTTATTTTGGCCTATGGATGAGGTAAAGTTTTAATTATGAGCGAACTAATTGATGTATCGGTTGAATTTTCGAGGTTGAAACTGGCTAATCCCGTGTTCACGGCGTCGGGGACGTGCGGGTACGCGGATGAGTTGGCTGATTTTACCAACGTAAATCAGCTCGGCGGCTTTATAACCAAGAGTATTACTGCAAAGCTCAGGCAAGGTAATGACACGCCTCGGGTTGTTGAAACAGATTCGGGGATGCTTAATGCGATTGGGCTGGCTAATATCGGCCTGGATGCGTTCATCCAGGAGAAACTGCCGATTATCGCCAAGCTGACGGTGCCGGTTTTTGTTAATGTGGCAGGTGAGACGATTGATGATTATGTGGCGGTGGTGCAGCGGTTAGCGACGGAACAGGCGATAGCGGGGTTCGAATTGAATATCAGTTGTCCCAATGTCGCCAAAGGCGGATTGAGTTTCGGCACTGACCCTGCGCAGGTGACGGAAATTACCTCAGCGGTGAAGCAAGCGGCGGGAGAGAAGGTCCTGATGGTCAAGCTCTCGCCCTGCGTTACGGATATAAGCGTGATAGCCCGTGCGGCGGTTGAAGCAGGTGCTGATGCCCTTAGTTTGATAAATACTTTTACGGCGATGGTTATTGATATCGAAACCCGTAAGCCGGTGCTGGCTAATAAGACAGGAGGACTGTCGGGGCCGGTGATAAAGCCGATAGCGGTATATTTGGTTAACAAGGTATATAATGAAGTTACCAAAGAGCGAGGGATACCGATTCTCGGATTAGGTGGAATTCGGACCGCTTCGGATGCCGTCGAATTTATTATTGCGGGGGCAACGGCGGTGGCGGTCGGAACGGCCAATTTCGTTGAGCCGAATTGCACAACAAAAATCATCGAAGGTCTTAAGCGATATTGTACCAGCCATAATATCACAAATATAAAAGAGCTGATTGGGTCACTTGGGTAGGGGCAAATCAATCCGCCACAGGCAGATAAAGCTGTATAGTTATGTAGAATTATGCACAAAAGAGCAGTAAAGCCGCGTATTATAGCCTTTGAGGTTACCCGCCGATGCCGATACATCTGCCGACACTGCCGGGCAAACGCCGGCATCTTCGATGAAAAAGACCTGACCACAAACGAGTGCAAAAAAATCCTTAAGTCCATAGCGAAGTACATCTCGCCTCGCGGCGCAGCGGGCAAGTGCATTCTGATATTCACCGGCGGAGAGCCGATGGAGCGGAGCGATATTTACGAGCTTATTCAATTTGCACACAAGTCGGGTCTGAAGCCGGTCTTGGCCACCTGCGGGTACCTTGTTGACGAGAAATCCATCGTCAAATTGAAAAAGGCAGGTATTACGGCCTTATCTTTTTCGATTGACGGGGCCAACGCAGAAACCCACGATAGATTCAGAGACGTTAAAGGCGCTTTCGATTCGACAATTAACGCCGTCAAAATAGCTCATAAGGCGCGAGTTCGTTTCCAAATTAACACCACAATCAGCAAAATTAATGCCGGCGAAGTTATCGGCATAGCAAGATTGGCCAAGGAACTCGGCGCTTATTGCTTCAATCCGTTTATTCTCGTTCCGACCGGCCGGGGTAGAGAAATTGCCAACGAGATTCTTGACTCTGTAGAATATGAAGTATTGCTGAATGAGCTGTTGCGGATAAAACTCAGAGCGGAAATTAAAGTGAGGGTCACGTGCGGGCCACAATTTGCGCGGGTATGCAAACAGGCCGAGGCCAAGGGGTTAATGGAGGACGTGTTCGGCTGTATGGGCGGCAGGGGGTTCGGGTTTATAAGCTATCGCGGCGACGTGCAGACCTGCGGCTTCCTTGATGTGCCGGCGGGCAATCTAATCGAGAACAATTTCGATTTCAAAAAGATTTGGGAGGAATCGGAATTCCTGAAAGAGATTCGCAACGTGTCGGATTACAAGGGAATCTGCGGGAAATGCGAATATGCCGGGGTGTGCGGGGGGTGCAGGGCGAGGGCTTATGCAATGAGCGGAGATTATATGAGTGATGACCCGGTTTGTAATTACGGGCGAGGAGAAAAAGGGTGAGCGTGCGTTTGGGGAAACTGCGGAAGCAACTGTGCAATGTGCTTCAGGATGGGCTGCCGATTTGTCGCAAGCCGTATGACGATTTAGCAAGATATTTGAATAATAATGAAGAAACAATCTTGCGGGAAATCAGAGGGCTTAAGAAAGCGGGGGTCATTCGGCGGATTTGCGCACTGATAAATAGTCGCGCTCTGGGGTTGACAGGCACTTTGGTTGCCGCACATATTCCGGAAGAGAACCTGCAGGAGGTTGCTGAAGCGGTCAACAGCATGGAAAATGTCTCCCATAATTATTTGAGAAAGCATTATTACAATTTATGGTTCACATTACAGGCCGAGTCGCCCAAGCAAATCGAGGTTACGGTATCGAATCTTTCGGGCCGCTTCGGAATTGATTTTTACAGTCTGCCTGTCGAGCGTGTTTTTAAGCTCGACGTTCGCTTCGACGCCGAGGGCAGAGAGCAATTGACCGGCGATATCAAGCAGGTTCCAAAAAGTGAAGCGGTGAAACTAAATAAAACGGAGAAACAGATACTCTCGAAATTAGAGAGCGGGCTGGAAGTGATTTCGGAACCTTTTGATTTTTTGTGCAGTGAAGGGTTGGGAACCGAGGGGGTTTTGCGGATTATACAAGGGCTGATTGATAAGGGGGTTATTCGGCGTATAGCGGCGATAGTTGACCATCGCAAATTAGGATTTGTTGCTAATATCCTGTTTTGCAGCAAGGTCCCGCGGAACAGAATCGTCGAAGCGGGCGAGGCATTGGCACGTTTCGGGGCAGTTACCCATTGCTACCAGAGAGAAACAATCAAAGATTGGCCTTATAATTTGTATGCGATGATGCACGGCAAAAGTATGGGCGAGATTCAGCGAGTGATAAACAAATTTACCGAGGCGGAGAAGATAGACTCGTTCGAACTATTGCCGACCGCGGCGGAACTGAAAAAAGAGCCTGTCAAGCACAGATTCAATTAGACGTTGAATCTGAAATTGATAATGTCCCCATCCTGAACAACGTAGGTTTTGCCTTCGATACGGATTTTGCCTGCGGCCTTGACGGCCTTTTCACTGCCGAGCTGTTTTATATCTTCGAAGCCAAAGGTTTCCGCACGTATGAAGCCGCGTTTGATATCGGAATGGACTTTACCGGCGGCATCGAGAGCGGAGGTTCCCTGCTTTATGGGCCAGGCGCGGACCTCATCGGAGCCGACGGTGATAAAGCTAATCAGGCCGAGAGCGCGGTAACAGACGTTGGCGAGTTTTGCGGCCGCCGATTCGGTTATGCCTAAATCGGCCATAAACTGGCTTCTGCTCTCGGAATCCAGCTGCGATAATTCATATTCGAGTTTCGCGCAGACGGAGACCATCGCGGATGGGTCGATTCGGCCGGCGAAATCGAATTTTTTATCCTGCCGGTCTTCGCCGACGTTTATCGCCACTACCATCGGCTTTAAGGTCAGGAAGCCGAGGGGTTTTATCATTTCAAGCTCTGCGTCGTTTGCTATTGCGGAACGAATGGGTTTTTCCTGTTCGATGGCGGCCTGAAGCTTTTTCTGTAGTTCAAGTTCGGCTTTTTCGTGGGTCTGTACCTTGGTGGTTTTATGAAGCTGCTTTTCGAGGTTTTCAATCCGCGTAGTTACAAGGGCCAAATCGGCAAGGAGCAACTCTGTGTTGAGGTCGGTCAGGTCTTTCACGGGGTCGGCGGAGTTTTCAAAGGCGCCGATGACAATCGCGAGCATATCGACGGTCCTGACCTGGTCGATTAGGCGCCTGGCGGCGGTGCGGCCGTGCTCATCGGCAAAACTAAGGCCTGGTACGTCGAGACAGTCGATTGTTGCAT
>CAIYOL010000063.1 GCA_903927855.1 uncultured Planctomycetota bacterium | reverse complement strand
AGGATGGTTCAGCATAATAAGCAGCGGCAGCTTCAGCGGCAAAAGAAGTTTTGCTACTCTGCACCCGGCCTTCCTGGACCAGCTCTTCCTGAATCGACACGAAATCGATAACAGCGTTTCGATTATCACCAGATCCGATGCGATAGAAATACCAAATAAGGCCGTTTGGCCGGCCCCGGAAGGCCTGAAAGACTCGGATGGAAAACCAGTATCACAAAAAAATGAAAAAGGCGAAGTACTTACAATCGTGCGGGTGGGAATGACCTCTAATGCAATAGAAAAATTTACGCTTTCTCAGTTAAGAGTGATTTGTAAGCAGGAAAATGATGTTAGAGACGTGCTCGCTGGAAAAGGAAAAAATATATACCCTATCGGATATATGAAAACGGCAGACGAGCTTCAGATAAAAAAAATAACCGACAATATAGAAATAAGCATAGCCGATATCGTCGGCAGAACAAAGGAGATTGACTTCGCTTTTTATGTTCCCGATGGTTTTAAGCCCGTCTTGGTTGAGTTCAAGCAAAACAACATCAAACAGTTGCCGCCGCCTGTGTCATCTGAACAGGCTCCGCCGATAGTGCCTTTTGAGAAACAAGCGGAACCGGTAAAGGTTATTACCGAACCTAATAAGCCTGTTGAGCAACCCAACTCCCCTCCCCTGCCTAAACCTAAAGCACAACCGGAAACTTCTTCCAAAAAACCCGGCACGAGTAACATCGGGAAACCAATAGCGGGTGACCAGCCTGACTCAGACCAATAGGGCAACCGTGACATTCCGCGAGGTTTGAGGTAAAAATAATGTGTGGCTGTACTTTGCTATGTTACTGCCACATGCACCATCAAAAGCAAACGGCCAATTCTTCCAGATTCAGTTCCATCAGGTGCTCGAGATAATTATGCAAATCTTCTTCGGAAAAATTGGCAAGAAATTCCGGCCTGGCGCTTTTGTTGATTTCACAAATGTAGTCTATCAACTCCCTTTTACTCATACACTCACATCCTTTAAAACCAATGAAGTTCCCCCTTAACTTACCGCAATATCGGTCGGCAGAATTCTTTTTCTTTAGCCTTCTGTCCGCCCTCCCGACCGACGCCCTATAACCTGAGCCACTATATAACTGTACTGCTTTTCTTTAGGCCACAACATATAGCTCAATCGTACGGATTGTTTCAATCGCATCTTTCAATGTCCAATAAAATCACCTTCGCCGCTGGCTTATCCGAATCCAAAAAAATTTACTAATTCTATTTTTTTATGTTCTTTTGTTCGGAGTGGAGCTTTGCCTGCTTATTGTGGGGTGCCATTTCTTAATACCATACTGCAAAAAATCCCTTGCCCTTTATACCCCGATTATTGTATCATCGCTTGTTTTAACGAAAACCTGGGAAAATAGGTCTTTTGGAGGTTCAAAATGGCAGGTATTGGCGACATTCGCAACATTGTTCTTTTAGGGCACGGCAACAGCGGCAAAACCTCGCTCACCGAGGCTATACTGCATACTACCGGTGCAACAAACCGCCTTGGCAGCGTTGACGATAAAACGAGCATCTGTGATTATTACGATGAGGAAAAAGAGCATCAGCATTCTATTACATCAGCCATAGTTCATGCTAACCACCGCGGCAAACTGCTCAACATCATCGATACCCCGGGCTATCCTGATTTCATAGGCCCCGCTATCAAATCTATATCAGCCGCCGAAACCGCCGTTATCGTCATCAGTGCTGCGGCAGGCATAGAAACAAATACTCGCAAACTTTTCGAATCAGCTGCGGCCGCTTGTTTACCGCGGGTATTCGTTATTAATAAAATTGACGCCGAAAATGTTGACCTGCCCGCCCTTCTCAAGGCCGTTCAGGAAACTTTCGGCCCGCAGTGCCGCTGCGCTAACCTGCCTGCGGAGAACAAAGCATCGGTAATAGATTGTATTGAGAACAACACTGGCGAATCGCCCCTGGCTGATGTTGCTCAGGCGCATACTGATTTAATCGAAAGCGTCATAGAAGCCGACGACCAGCTTATGGAAACCTATCT
>CAIYOL010000062.1 GCA_903927855.1 uncultured Planctomycetota bacterium | reverse complement strand
TGTTAGAAAAGAGGTTAAGGTTATTGTGAGTTTGGAAGATAAGTATAATTCGCTTCAAAAAATCCTTAAGAAGCTGGATAAAGTGATTATCGCATACTCCGGCGGGGTGGACAGTACGTTTCTTTTGAAAGCGGCTGTCGAGACGCTCGGTGCCAAAAGGGTACAGGCTTGTATCGCAGAAGGGCCATCGCTGCCGCAAAGTCAGTATTTGCAGGCAGTTGAGAGGGCGAAAGAGATGGGTGTCGATGTTCGAACGGTCAGGCCAAATGAGCTGGCAGATGCGGAGTATGCAGCCAATAAGGCGGACAGATGTTTTTGTTGTAAGTCACATCTTTATAGGATGTTAGCGGATATTGCGAAGGAGCAAAAATTCGGCTGTGTCGTTTGCGGGTGCAACTTCGATGACAAGAGCGATTTTCGGCCTGGGAATAAAGCGGCGGAGGTTTTTGGCGTGCGCAACCCATTAATGGAGGCGGGGCTGACAAAGGAGGACATTCGTAACTTGAGCAGGCAGATGGGGTTAGCGACGGCGGATATACCGGCATCGCCTTGCTTAGCTTCGAGGATTGCTTACGGACTGGAAATTACGGAGGAAAGATTGAGGCAAGTCGAGGCAGCAGAAGAGGTTATGAGAGGATTGGGTTTGGTGGAATTTCGGGTGCGGCACCACGATAGACTCGCGAGAATAGAGGTCAAACAGGGGGATTTAGAGAAGGTTTTAGCGAGCCGTTCGCGGATTGTAAAAAAGCTGCAAGAGCTTGGCTTTAAATATGTTACGATTGATTTGCAGGGGTTCCGCAGCGGGTCGATGAATGAGATGTTGGCGGAGGAAGAAAAAAAAGGACTGGGTCCCAGATAATGGGTCCCCGCCAACGACATGCGGGGATCTCCGCTTTGCTTCGAGGATCTTCGCTGCGCTTCGAGAGGAATTTTTGGGCGCAGCTTGCCTAAGTTGACAGAGGACGGAGAGGGTTTAGGGGGTAGGGGACAGGGGGGTAAGAAAATAATTAAAAAGGCAAAAAAAAAGCTGCGAGTGACATTCTCACAGCCCATTGTTCAACAACATGAATTTAGTTTAAACTCTGCGTTTTTTCAGCAAAGCCAAACCGCCAAAGCCAAACAGGAAAAGTGTTGCGGGTTCGGGAGTCATCCTCACGTTAATTTGAGCCTCATACCAAGCCGGGCCACCTACCCATTCGTCGTCGAATGTAACGACTATGTTTTCCTGGTCATATCCTGCTAATGATATATGGCTTCGGCAGACAATCGGAGTCACGTTGACATCAGTTATAATTCCTCCCTCGGGCGGCACATTCGGAATCAAGTCGGTAAAAATGGAGGAAAAAGTACTGTAGCGAATCTCCGCAGGGGGTGATTGAGGCCAGTCTGGTATCCACTGCACCTGGTTCATTACAACGTTGCCATCAAGGGTGCTGGATATTATTGTAGGTTCATTACTTCCACCCCAACGTCCAACAGCGGCATTTGTAAGATGGTGCCACTGCAGCATATTGCGGCTTATAATTAACTGGTCACTGCCGTCAATATAGGCCTTGATGTTAATTGTCGCATCAGCAGCATTGGCAGACCCTTCTGAGCACAATATTGCCAAAACGACAATTAGAGGTACTGATACGAAAGTTAATTTTCCCATAATAATCTATCTTTCAAATTAATATGTTTTTGTTTTTTTACCTCTTTTTACGAAACAGACTCAAACCGCCGAGGCCGAGGAGCAAGAGCGTGGCGGGTTCGGGGATGGGCCGCCAGAGGATAGCGCGGCCCCAATCCGTATCCGGACTATTAATTGCATAGCCGACGATGTTCCCGTAACTATCGATAGCCTGAGCATAAGATTTAATGAAGCCGGTTGGCAGGAATTGGTGCAGGTCGATGTAGCTATCCGCGCTGCCGTTCCAGAGCAAAGCGTGAGTTTTGCCACCTGTGACTGGACCATTACCGTAGCCGACCTGCTGAGTGCCACTAATACCGTGAGCTTCAGAGTAACTAAATCCGCTGGGGTTTAAATCGATGTAACTATCTGCGCTGCCGCTCCAAAGCAGGGCGTGGTCGTTGCCGCCAGTGGCCAAGCCTTCACCATAGCCGACCTGCTGAGTGCCGCTGATACTACAAGCCGCAGAACCAATTAACCCGCTTGGATTCAAATCGACGTAGCTTGCAGCACTGCCGCTCCAGAGCAAGGCGTGGTTTTCGTCGCCTGTGGCCGAACCCCAACCAAAGCCGACCTGCTGTGTTCCGCTGGTTCCACGAGCAAAAGAACAATAGAATCCGCTGGGGTGCAAATCGACGCAACTTTCAGCACTACCGTTCCAGAGCAAGGCATGGCTGTGAGGAGCGGCCGGACCAGAACCATAGCCGACCTGTTGCGTGCCGCTGATTCCGAGAACATGAGATTCACTGAATCCGCTGGGGTTAATATCAACGTAGCTTGCGGCGCTGCCGTTCCAAAGCAAGGCGTGGTATTTGCCGCCTGTGGCCGTCCCCCGACCGTCGCCGGCCTGCTGAGCGCCGTTGGTTACGGAAGCAGAAGAAGTACTGAATCCGCTTGGGTTCAAATCGATGTAACTATCTGCGCTGCTGCTCCAGAGCAAGGCTTGGGGGTAGCCTGTGGTCGAAACCACACCATAGCCGACCTGCTGCGTGCCGTTGGTCCCTTCAGCCTCAGAGTAATCGAAACCGCTTGGTGTCAAATCGATTGCTTTGTAGGTTACGCCCAAAGCTTGATTTGTCGCGGCGGCAGACAGGACCATAGCGGCCAAAAACGCTGGAATTACGACGGACTTAAGATGTTTTTTTCCTCTCATACCCTTCTCCTTCTCTCTCTTGCCTTTTGTCTCCAGTGGTTCGACTTAGCTCACCAGAGCTCAAAGGTGATTTTAATTATACATTTCCTTGCCTAAAAATCAAGGGAAAACAGAGCCGGTTTTTCAACGTTTCCTTCTCAACATCACCGCACCGAGGCCGAGGAGGAAAAGGGTGGCGGGTTCGGGAGCAACCTGGAGATTGGTATCGTCGAAGAATGCATTGATGTACGTTGACTCATTTTTTTCGCCTAAAAGCTCCAAGCTTATTGACCGCATTCCCACAGGGGCCGTCCCATCCAGTGTTTCCTTAATCCACGTCAGATTGGGTGATTGCACCAGCCCTGTCGATAAAGTATCGATTTCCACGCCGAGGCCGTTGAGGAATCGCAGCGTTAATTGCCCGTAATCGGCACCGGGAAAAGACGTTGCATCCTCTGTCTGCAGATACACACCTGCTTTAAACAGAAGCAGCCCGGCATCCGTCTTAGAAGCATAACTACTCAGGTCCACGTCCTGGTATAAGATACGACTGGCGGTTACGCCTGACGGCGCTGCTTCAGTTGCCGCCATATTAAAAAACCAGTTTCCCGAATGCGGGTATACCATCCCTGATGCTTCATGTTGAGACTGTGAAGCGGCAACAACCACAGGGTCGTCGGTCGTCCAGCCGTTCAGCGTGCCTGTCTCGGCACCGGGATTGAGGAGCAGATTGCTCGACCAATCCGGCGATGCTGCCGCCGGGGGAATTAACAGACCAATTAATGCACAAATCATTAATAACTTTTTCATCTCTCTATCTCCTTAAAAATGTTATCGTTTTTTTCTTCTTAACATCACCGCACCGAGGCCGAGGAGTAAAAGCGTGGCGGGTTCGGGAAGCAAAGCTCGAATTTCGCTTTGCGACAAGGCGTTGTTGTAAATCCGAATATCGTCGATTTCGCCTTTGAAGAACTCGCTCGTTCTTCCACCAATGCGATCAAGAGTCAAAGCAGAATCGGTAACTGACAATGTCTGTATTACCTCACCATTCAGGTATGTTGTTGCTGTCTTATTGTAAAAAGATACGGCGATGTTATTCCACCCGCCTATGAAATCTGCCGTTGTACCGACAAAGTAGTCATCCTGTGTATTGGTCTCACCGATTATCCAATGAGGCCCAGTTCTAGTTCCTTGAACTGTTAAGTAACTCCAATACTGCCTATCCTTGCTTATTAAATATCCCATGTCGCCATAGTTTCCTGAAAAATCCCCGGATGTTTTAAACCATAGCGCAATTGTTCCATTATTTGTGCTAACTGCAAAATTTGAAAGAGCTACATAATCATTAATCCCATCAAAACTCAATGCGCCACCGATTTTACCAGTGGTCCAAACAGGGCCGTTGACCAGCGTTCCATTATTGCTGCCGGCTGAATCATGAGCTATTGTGCCGGAGCCTTCGTCAAGGTTCCATTCCGAGAAAAGGTAGGCGTGTGCGGCAGATGTCAAGGCGGTCACTACTAAAATAATAAAAATCAGCTTTTTCATTTTTGTCTCTCCTTTGTAGAAAATTGTTAATATTTACAGCGCACCGATTTCGCAGGGTTTTTCTATGTGTAGATAATAGACGTGATTTCTCTCTCAGATCCTCTTCCTCTATGCCTTTTGCCCCCAGTGGTTCGACTTAGCTCACCATGGCTCAAAGGCGGTTTTAATTATACATTTCTCTGCTTAAAAATCAAGGGAGAACAGAGCCTGTATTGTCATCCGCACAATATTAGCTTTTATAGTTAAGAGTCCACAGAACGGCATTTTGTTACACTTTTTTTGGAGAATGTTGAGAAAGTTTGTGTGAAATTTCCTGATTCGGCATTTTTAGCTGAAAATCTGCGTTTTCAGCTTTAACAAGGGGCGTTAATGCGTAGATGCCGGATGTAAGATTGCCACGGCCAGAGGAGCGTCACCAAACGCACGCCGGTGAGGCAACGGTTGGGAAAAAATGAAAATATATTATGGAGTCTGCAGCAGCCAGTTTTTCGCAAAGAAGGCATATTCGTAAAAGTTGACCAGGCAATCTTCGTTCAGGTCCACTCCTTCAGTTTCGTAACAGTCGTCAACAAGCCAATAGGTAGAAAAGATGGAAAGGTCATTCATATCTACGCCGCCGCCCGTAAAGTCGCCGTAGTATTTTGAGAGCACAACGTTGCCGCCATCCGGGACCACGTCAAACATAATATACGTTGTTGAACCAATCACCACGGAACATACATCCACCGGCTGACCATCCTGTGAGACATAAGCAGACGACCAGCCTGTGGGAAGAGGCCTGCGTAGGGTTATCGGATAATTGTAATTCGCGTCGTTGAGAGTGTCCGTTACCTGCAAAGTAATATTGGAGCCCTGATCAGATAATACTGTAACGTCGACATCATTGCGCTCTCTTATATAGCGCACGACATTTCCGAAAGTCTGCACCCAGAACGTACTCCTATTAGCAGCAAGATACTCAAGGCTTGCTCTGAGTGTTGCAGAGGAAAGCGGTGAATATCCAGTATCGCCGTCGATGGCATGTATGAGAAGTACGCACCATCCTTGTGAGGCCGCGGTGTTTGCAAAAAGTGAATTGAAGGCTGCTGGGGAATTTAGTGAGCCAGCGGAACCGCAAACGAACGAACTAATGTTGTAGAAATCCGCGGGAGTGTTTCCTTCAATGGAGCCCGAACATCCTCGTGCGGCAATGTAGTATAGCGCAGTATTAGCCTCGACAGAAGGGTTGGAGTTGCAATTGGGATAGGCAATCGTGTCGCATTGCTGACCTGGTATATTCGAGTCAATTGCACTCTGAGAGTTCACCAGTTCCTCTGTTAGGCCCGCCGGAGGTAAGCTAACCAAATCCTGATGGTCCACAGTGTGACTAGCGATTTCATGACCTGCGGCAGCGGCGTTTTGCAGGCCGGGCCAGTCGGATACCCAGTTTATGACAGTAAACAGCGTCAACTTAAAACCGAAATTAGGTTCATTGAACATAGGGACTGCTATAGCGAGCTGATTGTGGGTGTCATCATCAAAAGTATAACTTACTACCGCCGGCTTAAATCCCTGCCACATTCCTACCTCGTAAGGAGGAGTAAGGGTCCGATTATGTGGTGCATGATAAGTCGTAAAGCTCCAGACTCCGCCTTTAAAGATTGCGTAATCAGGTGCGGCATTGACCTCGTCGATACGCCAATAGTAGGTTGTGTCTGAATCAAGAGATTCGGGCGGGTCATAAGTCGTTGTTGACTGATTTTCACTGACCAGTACGCCCAGCGGAATAGTTCTGTTGGCGTCATTGACATCGTTAAAATTTTTGCCGAAATATACATCGTGCTTTTCAGCGTATCCGCCCTTTGTCCACTCAAGAGTTACATCT
>CAIYOL010000061.1 GCA_903927855.1 uncultured Planctomycetota bacterium | reverse complement strand
GGAAACAATCTGGCGTAATGAAGGGCAGCTGCTGTTTCTGGAGAAAAACGGCGGAGAAAAATCTGTTTTCGGCGATATCTGCGAGTCGCTGCATATCCCGATGTATCAGAACAGCGAGACTGCCGTGGTGACAAAGGCCGGAAGTGCAAAGGACTCATAAAACAGGTCACAAACCCCTCCTATGGAAAAATTCCATCCGTCTTGTAATACTCCCGAAATAAGGGATGCCGGCCTGCCTTGCCTCCCTGTGTGAGGCTTGAGTATTTAATTTTTATAGTACCAGTGGCAGACTTGTTTAGTGTAGCCATCATTTGTACCAGCAAACCGATCTGCCCTTGAGGTAATCCACGACAGCCAGGTCTTGTGTGGACGAACTAATCCGCCATTTATTCGTTTCAGTTTTAAAGCCAACCTTTTTTCAAAAAACGGATACTCCTCCGCTACCCATAAACTATCCTCTTCAGCAGTTGCGAAACGTTTAGGGATAGCAGTCGAAACACTCACGTTCCGTGAGAAACGCGGCCTCTATCCAAAGCCGAAACGACATTCACAAAGTAATTACAGGTATTATTTGGAAGAGGATGTCCGGCGACTGATCGGGATCAACAAAAGGAATGCAATCTTCACCATCAGGAGAACAACTTGTACGCGGCCGTGCAAAATACGTAGGAATAGGACTAAAACGAACATAAATTAGTTACCAAATAGTTACCACGGGCAAAAAAAGCGGCCCCGATTTTTCAGGACCGCGTGTAAGTGCCTGAGTTTCCTCAGGTCTATTGGTAGCGGGGTCTGGATTTGAACCAGAGACCTTTGGGTTATGAGCCGTTGACATATGGCGACTATGGCGTTTATACCACTAAAATCGGCAGGTTAAAACACCATATTCGCCATAAACGCCATGGAAATAGTTACCAAATAATTTTCAGGACAATATATGTGAAATTAAGTTATGAGCAAGACCCCGTAGTTTGGTTTAAAAAAGAAGAAATTATTTGACATTTATGATATATTTTGTTATATCATATAGTATAAGAAAACGAGGCTCCTCTACTATGGCAAAAAAGGGCGCACGATGTAGTGGGTTAGGCGCTTCTATAAGATAAGACAGTCTAAAAATAATATTCTTAAACGGGGAGGTACTTATGAGGTCAGGAGTATTGTCTTTGTTCGGTTTGTCGATTTTTATTGCGACGGCCATGGTTTTTGGCGCTGATATTTATGTCTCTCCAACAGGCAACGATGGGGCTGCAGGCTCGCTGAGCGCCCCGCTTGCAACACTCGCGGCGGCCCGTGACAAGGCCGACCAATTGAAGGCGACCAATCCGCCTGTCACGGTATACCTGCGTGGAGGGACCTATTATTTAAATGCGCCGGTAGTATTCGGACCGGCCAATTCCGGTTCTGCACAGGCGCCGATCATTTATACACGATACCCGAATGAAAAGCCCGTCATCAGCGGCGGAATCAAGCTGACTCCCACGTGGACGGTCTATTCCGGCCAGATCATGGTGACCACGATAGGGACTAATTTAAAAGGCGACCAGCTCTTTCTTAATGGCAAACGGCAGATACTCGCCCGGTATCCGAATTACGATTCGACCGTTGCGATCCTGAATGGCTATGCCGCCGATTGCATAGGCGCAACCCGGGTTGCCCGATGGGCCAACCCGGCCGAAGGTCCGGGATATATACGCGCTTTGCATAATGGTATGTGGGGCGGCAATGATTATATAATGACGGGTAAGAATGGAACCACGGTAACGTACACCTGGGTAGGCGATAATAACCGGGGCAATCAACCCCATACGACGTATCGTATGGTGGAGAATCTTTTCGAAGAACTGGATGCTGCGGGAGAATGGTTTTACAGAAAATCCACAGGGCAACTCTTTTTCTGGCCCCCTGCCGGCACAAATCTGAGTACGGCCACCATAGAGCTTGCCTCTCTTGATGAGCTTCTCCGATTCGTGGGTACAGGAGCAACATCAGCGAACAGTGTGAAACACATTCAATTCAACGGCATCACCTTTACACAGACGTATCGCACGCTTTTTAGCAAACCTTATGAAGGGATTCTGCGCAGCGACTGGTGCCTGGCCAGGTCAGGGGCCATTTACATTCAGGACGCCGAAAATATCTGCGTGGAGTGCTGCACGTTCGATCAGATCGGCGGCAACGGGGTTTTCATAAGCGCCTATAACCGGAACCATGTGGTGTTTAATAATACCTTTACGAGTGTAGGTG
>CAIYOL010000060.1 GCA_903927855.1 uncultured Planctomycetota bacterium | reverse complement strand
CCTTTAACAAAAAATGATAAATAATGCCTTGTATTGGTAGTTGTGATCGGAAAACAAGAATAAGCCAAAAACGGAAAATAAGAATCACCCAGGGTTAGCGTAAAAAACACCCATAGCTCGTAGTTTGAAGGTGCGAACCAAATCAAACCACAGAGCTATGAGGACACAGTTAAAAAAGCTAACCATGTACAACAAAGTTAAGCAACTTTCCCGAGAAGGCTTAAGTATTCGCCAAATCAGCCGAAATACCGGCTTGGACCGAGTGACTGTCCGCAAGTTGATTAGCGACTGAATAAAATCCCGCCTGACGACAACTATAATTCCCGATTTCCCCGAAAGGGAATTAACACATCCAAACCCGTAACTTCAGAAAAAAACGGGAGGTTTGGATGGTAACTGTTCAACAGGTCAGGAGGTTATTCATGTTAAGCAACACCGAAAAAACAAAGGCAATCGCTGCCGCCAAGGCAGGGATGGATGAAAAAACTGCCCGAAAATATCTTAAGTCTGGTATTCTGCCTGGTCAGTCAAAGAAAGAACGGAACTGGCGCACTCGACAAAATCCGTTTGAGGCGCAATGGCCCGCAATCAAGGAGAGGTTGACACTTAACCCGGGTTTGGAAGCAAAAACTCTATTTGAGGCTCTTCAGCGAGAGCAACCGGGAACATTTTCTGACGGTCAGTTACGTTGCCTGCAGCGACAGATTAAAGTATGGCGTGCAACCGAAGGGCCGGCAAAAGAGGTATTTTTTCCTCAGGTGCACTATCCCGGCCAACTGTGCGCATCGGATTTCACGGATATGACGCACCTCAACGTCACCATCAATGGTCAGGCGTTTAAGCATTTAGTTTACCATTTTGTCCTAACCTATTCCAACTGGGAGACCGGGACCATCTGTTTTTCCGAGAGCTATGAAAGCCTGAGCGAAGGCTTGCAAAATGCGTTATGGAAGCTGGGTGGTGTTCCACATCGGCACCGTACTGATCAGCTTTCTGCTGCGGTTAACAACGCGTGTAATCCTGAAGTTTTTACACGGCGGTATCAAGAACTGCTCGACCATTACAAGTTGCAGGGTGAAAAAATCCAGGTAGCTCAGGCTCATGAAAACGGCGATATCGAGCAACGCCACTACCGGTTTAAAAAAGCAGTTGATCAGTCTCTATTTTTACGGGGTTACCGTGATTTTCCTACCCGTGAGGAGTATGAGACCTTTTTACAGAAGTTGTTTATGCAACTTAACTCCGGTCGCAAAGAGCGGTTTAAGGAAGAGCTGAAGATTTTCAAACCGCTTCCTGACCGCCGTATGAATGACTGTCGAAAAGAGAAGCTCAAGGTTGGGCCAAGCTCTACGATCCGACTCCGGCACAACACCTACTCGGTACACAGCCGTCTTATTGGAGAGTATATCGAAGCCCGTATTTACTCGCAGCAAATCGAAATCTGGTATGCCCAGCGGAAAATCGATGTCCTGCCAAGATTGAAGGGTGAACAAAAATCCAAGATACAATATCGCCATATCATTGATTGGTTAGTCCGTAAACCCGGTGCTTTTGAGCATTACCGATATCGTCATGAGCTTTTTCCGAGCACCAATTTCCGTATGGCCTATGATGCTCTTAAAGCCATCCATACCCAGCAGGTTGCCAGCAGTCAGTATCTTAAAATACTCCAACTGGCGGCAAGAGAGAGCGAAACCCGTGTAGACGCGATATTACGAGAGTTGTTAGCTGCTGAACAGCCAATACTGTTTGACAGGGTTGAGGAACAACTTTGTTCTGAGGAGGTTGCCACTGTCGTTAAGGATATCAAGATCCTGGAGGTTGACCTCTTCGCCTACGATACGCTTTTTGATTGCTTCAGCAAGGAGGTGGCCCATGGTTAAGAGACAAGATACCGCATCTCTTTTAAACGGCTACCTCAAAGAGCTTTTGCTAAGTGCCATGAGAGAACGTTATGCCGAACTGGCTGTCCAGGCTCGCCAAGAGTCGTTGAGCTACGAACAGTACCTGCTGGAACTGACAAACCGCGAGTGCGACGAACGTCGTGCGCGACGCATCGAACGGATGCTTCGAGAATCAAATCTGCCATTGGAAAAGACCCTGAGTTCGTT
>CAIYOL010000059.1 GCA_903927855.1 uncultured Planctomycetota bacterium | reverse complement strand
GCTTTGACTTGGAGTGTTGCCTATTCCATCAACAACAAAGGCAATATTGTGGGTTGTGCCTATAACGGCAGTGTCGGCGGTCCCCGCGATGACCATGCTTGTCTGTTTGACCCTACAAGCGGTGGGGCAAATATAAATCTAGGCCAAGGAAATGCTTATTGTATTAATGACAAGGGCCAGATCGTTGGCATTTCCAGTGTCGGTGCTACTCTTTTCGACCCAACTGGTCATGGAAGCAATATAAACCTGAATACACTCATCGACCCATCCTTGGGGTGGTCATTAACTTATGCATATTGCATAAATAATTCTGGCTGGATTGTAGGTTCCGGAACATACGATGGCCAACAGCATGGGTATCTGCTTACCCCTGAACCCGCCACGCTCTTACTGCTCGGTCTTGGCGGACTTGGATTGCTTCGCAGAAAACGCAGGGCATAAACTGAATTTGTGTTTTTGAACAATGTACTGTGAGGAAAACACTCCCAGCCCTTTTTATTTTACCATTTCTTATTCCGCGCAGCGTCACGATTTTACAACGCCAAAATTTCTTGTTGCTCTTACCATAATACCGGCATAAAATCAGTCCAAATCGTTCGTATATGTTTTCCTATGAATAAAATAGTTTTAATTAATGAAGATTTGTGTATTGGCTGCGCTGAATGTGTAAATTTATGCCCTAAAAAGATTTTATACATTGATGCCGATACAAAGAAATGCAAAGTCTCAGATGAAAATAAATGCGACAAGCGTGCCGGCTGTCAAAATGTTTGTCCTGTAAAAGCGATTAAGATAATAAAATGACCCGTGCCGGGGACCCAATTCAGAAAACCCCCGCCTCTCAAATCCCCCACTTCTCAAATCCCAATTTCAAAAACCCTTACGTTTATAAAATGCTCGTAGTCCTTTCGATTAGTCAAAAGGACTAGAACAATAAAAGAATACCTAACTATCTCCCGTAAGGGATGCCTTACGGCATTAGGTATTCCCTCTGTGAGATCTGTGGCTAAAAACTGACTTGTCCTCCGTAGCTTTCCCGTCCGGCGTAGCTTTAGCGAAGACGGAAGCGAAGGAGGATCAATCAAAATGGCGTAAGCCATGCCCAAGGCAGCGCAATCAAAACCGTTGGTAGTTGAACCCCTAAAATGGATTTATGGTTCAGATTTAAGCCAGGCGAACACCTCGTCCTCGCTCGTAAACTGCTTAATTTTGAGCGACTTAAGGGATGCCGCGTTCCTGAAGAATACGAACCCTCTGTCGTATGGCGGAGGCGGGTTATGCAAAGCGGCGATTCTGTATTCAGGTTTTGCGCCGCATTCTATTAATGCCTTGGGCATATCATCGATTTCCAGGACGGTCAGCTTCGGTATCACGTCCAGCATGCTCACAAAAAATTTGTGCGCGTTATGCTCCCTCGCGCACGAAAACATCTCTGCGTTAAATCTTTTGTGCTCCTCGAAATCCATAATGCCTGACAGCTTCACGAGCACTATCGCGTCTTTTTCCAGATAGTTTATCGTTATGTCTAAGGTCTTGGCTTCCATTTTGTAATATTATCGGCAATTCAGGGGTATTGCCTTTAGACATCCAATTAAACTCGTTATAGGACGGCTGTGGCGGCTGCCTGCCCGGCGTAGTTGCACAACGAAGTCGGGTGTTAATCTGTGTCCATCTGTGGCTAAAAAACTGCTTGCCGCGGCGAAGTCTTTTGACGAAGCCGGGTCAATCAAATCTGTTGGTACCCCGAGAGGAAAATCGAAAAATCTGAAATTTTTTTTACCCCTTTAGCTATAACGACTTAGCCAAAACCGCACACCCTAAAACCCCATAATTTTCGCATCAATCTCGCATATTCGCCCAATTACGAAAGGACGTATTCCTGTAGCCCCCGTCGTTTTGCCCCTTTTCCTGTCTTCCGACAGGAAGACAAGGGGGCAGCGGGGG
>CAIYOL010000058.1 GCA_903927855.1 uncultured Planctomycetota bacterium | reverse complement strand
TGCTTCGTCCGACTTTGCACCTTTTGAGCATCGGCCTGGCATAAGTCATTATGGGCTTTCTCCGTGTATATTCCGCGGTATATTAGGGTTTATTCAGATAAATGTCAATTGCATTACAGGACGAAACCGGGAGATTTGGGACTGCTATCAATCAAGGATAGGATTAAATATTTGATTGAATTTTGCCTGCGAATTCATTAGTATGCCCTTGTTATGGAAACGCTGAAATTACTATGCGATTATTTTCCGACGGCGGTTTTTACGGGCAAATGCCTGGTCTTTATAAGCGAGGACTGGCGGGTCGAGCTAACCGAGCATAAAGACAGCGATTTCAGCAAGGCCGACAACTCGAAACCACCCGTTATGCGAATCAAAATCTTCAAAAAAGCCCTGAACGGAGAATTTGTCCCCGGCCATTATGAGGATTTCCAGCTTTCATCATTGGGCGAACTTGCCGAGCAGATTGAAAAGTATGTGCAGATGGCAATCGGCACAAATCTGCGAGAGAACATCGAATAACCGGCGGGTAAAATTCCCTTCTGAAAACCTATCCAAACAGCTATAATCTAATCAATGGCTGCTTTAAAAATTGAAAATATCGAGGGCGGTGTTGTCTTTTCGGCAAAAATAGTCCCCGGCAGCAGCAAAACGGCTGTTTGCGGTCTGCTCGGTGAAATGGTCAAGATAAAGGTCGCAGCTCCTCCGGAGAAGGGCAAAGCCAATCAGGGTCTTATCGAATTTTTAGCTAAACAGCTCGGCGTGAAAAAAAACGCCATCAGCATAATCTCGGGACAGACCAATCCGGTAAAACAAGTGCAGGTTTTGGGCGTATCATCTGATAGTTTAATAGAGAAACTAAATCTGAGTAAAAATTAACCACTAATGAACACGAAAAAACACGAATTACTGATAATCGCTTGTGTTTTGTTTTTTACAGCCGGGGCATCCTTCGGCCAGGATGAATCCCTGGCCAACAAGGACAAGGACGGGCTGTACGCACGGTCAATTGAGCAGGTCCTTAGATTAGAAGCCAATGAGGTCGATTTGGGCACAGCAGCATTGATTGTCTCGGAGCAGTGGAGCGATATGGTAGAGGGAAAGAGATATCAGTCGGCCCTGGATGATATGGCCCTTGAAATTCGCGGGAGACTAAAAGAGAAAGGACTGCAGGCGAATTATAAAGCAGTCGCTGTGATAAACGAGTATTTGTTCGACGAACTGGGATTTAAGCCGATTTCGGACGCGAACGACCCGAACGATTTGTTTTTACACACTGTGATGGATAAAAAACAAGGGTATTGCCTGAGTCTTTCGGTTCTTTACCTTGCGATTGGCGAACGGTTAGGCCTACCCTTGTACGGTGTGGTCGTGCCGGGGCACTTTTTCGTCAGGTATGACGATGGGCGGGCGCACTTTAATATTGAGACAACCAGCAAAGGCGGATACGCCGATGATGAATACTACATAAATAAATTCAAGGTGCCGAAGGGCAACAACAGTATCTATATGACGAACCTAAACAAAATCCAAACATTAGGCTGTTTTTTTAACAATCTAGGGAACAGTTACGATAAGGTCGGCGATGCAGCGCAGGCAATGCTGGCACTTGAAAGAGCAGTAGAGATAAATCCGACACTGCCTGAGTCACATATGAATTTAGGTAATATTTATCTGAATAAGGATAAAATAGAGGATGCAATACGCGAATACGAGGCGGCGCTGGAAATCGACCCGGACAATGCCAAGATACATAATAATCTCGGGAACGCATATACTAAACGAAGCCGGTGGAGCAATGCAACTTCGCATTATATGCGCTCAATAGAGCTGGACCCGGATTTCACGGAAGCGTACAAAAATCTGGCAAACGCTTATTACGAACAGGGGAAATTCGGGCAGGCTGCGGCGCAATTGAACCGGGCGATTATTCTGGAACCGCGAGACCCCAATCTGCACAAGCAATTAGGCGATGTCTACGGCCGGATGGGTGATTATGAAAATGGAATATCTCAGTATAAAAAAGCCCTGGAGATAAAGAGTAATTTTGCTGAGGCATATTACGGTATGGCTCTTTGTTATAACAAACTGGATTTGTTTGATGAGGAAATTCAAGCATACGAAAGAGCTCTGGCTATTAAACCCAATATGACAGATGCTTTGACAAATTTAGGAAACACATATTTTAGAAAACAGAACTATGATTCAGCCATCGAACAATACAAAAAAGCCGCCAGGATAAAACCCGGAGACAGCACAATTCATTACAACCTCGGAGCGGCGTATTCCAACTGTGGAAAGTATGAGCAGGCGGCGGCCGAGTTCGAAAAAACGATTGAGATTGACCCGAAAATGGGCGATGCGGAAAACGGCCTGGCATTCGCACTTTACAAGTTAGGAAAATATGAT
>CAIYOL010000057.1 GCA_903927855.1 uncultured Planctomycetota bacterium | reverse complement strand
TATATATTGCCGGCCTCTTCACAGGAGAATCGATTAGGGCCGTAAACGCCGTTCGGCCACTGGTACAAATTGCCCCAATATTCACCGTCCTTACTAATTACAACACTCGGAGGGTCATTATATCCGTAAACAACTGAAGTGGCATAAATCGCATCGTTGAACTCCCGCATGTCGTAGATATAACCTTTCACAAGATTCGTGCAAACAAATTCGCCATTTTCGGAGCCGTTGAGGAACCGGTAAATACCATCCTCCTGACCATCTGAACCAAAATAAGCTCCCTCGGGTCTGGCTATACCTGAGGTGGGCTGTTCGGTATTACTGATAAGGTTCCAGGTCTGCCCGTCATCTGCCGAACGAAAAAGCTGAGACCCGCCACCACTGCTGCTATCGCCGTGCGACCAATAGATATGCGACCTGTAAGGGTCCGCCAGCACCTTGTGGACGTGGTAACCATTCATTGGCGGTGGGTCGTAGAGTAATTCCCAGTTCCAGCCTCCATCAAGAGAGCGATAAATTCTGCGCGAGTTGTCAGGGAGAGTTTTGTTGCCATACTCACCAACATAAATCACGCCGTTCATCTCAGCCCAGCTCCAATGGTTGGGAATGGCGCCGGGACTCAGCATGGTCAACACTCGCACAAGATTTTTTGAATTGGGATCCCACATACAAACACCGCCCGGTCCATAGGTGCCTACAAGCAGACGCCCTGCTTCAGTAACATAAAGGGATTTAATTCTATACGCAGGAGCAGTGGCCGCGGCCTCCCAATTATTTGCATCAAGACTTTGATATAGGATACTATTATTGTCCCCTTCGAGGTGAGCGCCCCAGAAGTAACCGTCACAGTAAGCAAGAGCAACAATGTTTTTTTTGCTATACGGCTCTGCAAGCGTATACTCAGGACGGTTAAAGATTGCCATCTTCTGGAATCTGGGTTCTCCGTTAGAGACCTGATTCCCATCAAACGTATATGCTGTGCTGTCACGGGTAAAGGTCATAGAAGTTTCTTGAATTCGGTCTGTGAGAGAAGGCTGTTCTAAAACTGCAGAGATGATGTTTGGACAATTTTGGGAGTAAGCACCTTTTGGGGAAACGAGAAAACTGATCCCGAGCAAAATTAAAGAAACTGTTCTCTTCATCAATCACCTACCTCCGGATTCAGTAATGAATCTTAGTAAGATGTTGTGCCCAACTTAAGACGAACTTTCTTTGTGCCTTAAAACCCGGATTTCTTAAGGCAGAATTTATGAATTCTCCCGAAACCCCATTTCAGGCTGAAAATAAAGATTTTTAACGCGGCGTTAATTTTTACACAGTACCGCCACGGCTACCATCGTACAATATAAAACTGTATTAGTCAATATAATAATATATTTTGTAACCGCAAAGCCACCCGACTTTAGGTCAGGTAGGTGGTTTTTTTGTCCACAGGGGCGTGGAAAATAACTATATGGCACAAAATTGGTCCAATTTAAACATCCGATTTACTGTCCCTTATGCCTTGCCAATCTAACAAATATTTTTAATTAAAATCGGTGTCAATCCGTCCCCTTGGGACGGCCCGTGGGGGCGTGTTCATCCGTGGTTAATTTTCGTTGACTTTTCCTCAAAAATATGTTAAAATACCCAACAGTTTATCAGTAGGTAAACGCATATCGCCACCGAGTGGCAAGCTCTTCAGGGTTAGCAAACCCAGTTTTTCGTAAATCTTAAATTTAGGAGTTCTTCTCATGGTATCCGAAGCTAAAGTTCTCGCCAACCGTCTTAACGCTCAAAAATCAACCGGCCCTCGCACCATCGAAGGCAAGGCCGTGGCCTCTCAAAACTCCGTCAAACACGGCCTATTGGCCGAACGAGACGTAATCACCTCCGAGAGTCAGACCGATTTCGACCTATACCGGCAGCAGTTACTCGACGAGCTAAACCCCCTCAGCCCGATGGAATCCATCCTTGCCGAACGCATCGTAACCCTCTCCTGGCGTCTGAAACGTGTCTGTAGATTCCAGAACCAGGCCATCGACACACTGAACGCCGACGAGTCTAACGACCCGTTTAAAAAACTTACCAAATCCCTGTTTCGCAATGTCGCCGGCGAATCTCTAAGCAATGCAAATAGCTCTAATGGCGAATTGGCTCTCGGCCGTTTGGTTGTAAAAGACTTTGGAAATGAACGTGTCCTCGACCGCCTCTTAATGTACGAACGCCGAATTGAGCACAGTCTCTACAAAACCCTCCTCGAATTCCAGCGACTCAATATTGTCAAAAAATTGGAGCAAAACAGAAAACTTTTAGAGGGGCTTAATGATGAGGGATTATAAAATTTAACGACCTTATGAAAAACCAAAATATTGTTTCTATTTTTTCTCTGCCTGCCCCATTGTTTAGAGTGCCGTTTACTCTAATGGGGTCTGCTTCAGACGGAAGCGGAGATTTTCTGCGCAGAGCGGAAAAATCAATCAAAATGAAGTTAATTATGCGAAACGAACCCAATTTCCGAAGAGCCAAAAATGAACTTAACCCTATATTTCACAATAACTAAGAACTAAAAACTCAAAACTATGAACTCTTTAAAACGAACCCAAACGAACCCAATTTATACCCCGCTGAACGCCGAGAACCCGCCGTCAACTGGGACAACGACGCCGGTAACGAATTTCGCCGCGTCGCTTAACAGCCATAAAGCCGTTCCGACTAATTCGTCCGGCTGGCCGAACCTGCCCATCGGCGTATGCTCGATTATCGTTTTGCCGCGAGCGGTCAGTTGGCCGCTTTTTTCCTCGGTCAATAGAAACCGGTTTTGCTCGGTAAGGAAAAACCCCGGAGCAATCGCATTGACGCGGATATCTTTCGAAAAGTTCTGGCACATATGCACCGCGAGCCATTGCGTAAAATTATTAATCGCTGCCTTGGCAGCCGAATATGCAGCAATCTTTGTCAATGGGCGAAAAGCATTCATACTGGAGATGTTCAATATGATGCCGCTGCCGTTGTCGGCCATCTCTTTACCGAAGACCTGCGACGTCAGCAAAGTGCCGATGAAATTCAACTCGAAAACAAAACGAATGGCATCCAGCGGCAAATCAAAAAACGGCATCTCCGGCGAAGTCGTCGCTTCTTTCTTATTCCCGCCTGCGCCGTTAATCAAAATATCTATCTTGCCGAATTCGGCTTTTACTTCTTTTTTGGCAGCTTGGAGACTATCCTTTTTGAGCACATCGCATTTAACCGCGATTGCCTTTCCTCCATCGGCTTTGATATCGTCGGCAACTTTCTGTGCCGCACTTTCGAGCAAATCCAGCAAGGCAACTTTCGCCCCTGCCTTTGCCAGCGCCTTGGCCATCGTCCCGCATATTACCCCGCCCGCTCCTGTAATTACCGCAACCTTGCCCGTCAAATCAAACATCTCTTTCATTTTTGCCATAAATTCGACCCTGGTTTTTATAAGTTATATTCTGTTAAAGTTATTTTCGATGAATATACCTCTATTTCTGACAATTTCAAGCTGTTTTAGAAAATGCGGGACCGGATGCCGTCGCGTGAATTTCTGCTGTATTTCCACCGGCCCCTTGAGGTTTATGCTTCTAAGGGGTCGGCGTTACGCAAAGGCAATTCCTGCTGGTTGGTTTGGACCATCTTTTGGGCTATCTGGACGATTCTTTGCCGAAGAGTCAAAGGCGCAAGCACCTCCACCTTGTCTCCATAGCCGAGTATCCACCACGTTATCTCTTCGAGACCATCGATGCGAAATTGCACGATTGCCGAACCATCGTCCTCAAAAGTAACTCTTTGTGTGCGGTGCCAGTTGACTTCCGCGACATTATGGGCAACTTCCGGCGAAAACCTCAGTTTGACATGATAAAGTCTGCCCTCAGGAATCAATGACCAGGCCTTGCCGAGATATTCGTTGATGTCAAAGTCCTCGTCCTTGACGAAACCTTTGTCTAATCTGCTTAATTCTTTTATCCGGTTAAGCCCGAAAGCCCGAATCCCTCCGTGGAGGCCTGATTTGCCTAATACGTACCATCGGTAGTCATTATAGATTAAATGGTAAGGGTCCAGCTCAATCGCTACAATTGTCTTTTCATAAGGCATATCATAGGATATGTGTACGACTTTCTTTTTCAAAATGGCATCCTCCAATTGTTCGAATATTCTGTCAAATAATTCTATCTTTACCTCCGGCCCGGCTTTTATGTGGATATTTCCAAGAATAGCGTTGCAGTATTGTCTCACATCGATGGGAAGGTTGTCTTCCAGCTTCATCGCCCCAATCAGGGTTTCCTTTTTGAAAGGTATTTGTATGTGATTTCTAACCGTCAGGACAAGCAAAAGCACGCCCATTGCTTCTTTGCGGTTCAGATTGGTAGGCGTCAGGAAAAAACCAGGCTCGGTGGAATAAGAGGCGGTTTTTGTATTATACCGGCACGGTACGCCTATCTCCTTCAGCTCTTTCAGGTCGCGAAAAATCGTTCGCTTGCTCAACGTGCACATTTCTGCCAAATCATCAACCCGATTATTCCGGCCCGACTGCAACGCAGTCAAAATCTGGAGCATCCTGCCTACTCTGCTTCGCTTCATAGGATCCATCCTATATTGTAATTTTTGTAACTTCGATCGATTAAGAACGCATACCTTGACTCTAAAATCGTGCCTCAAACAGCCCTATCGATAACCTTACTCAAACTAAAGCGTATCCGAGAGCTTGAATGTAGATTTTTTTCTGAGCAAATTTGCAGAATTTCGTAAAAGCGTTTTCGCAATTTCCCTTTTTTTCTTGACATTCGCCGCGGTGTCGTATAGCATATTTCGGCCTCATAGGATGATTGTAGGGAGATCATGGAGGACAGCAGAATGTGTTGTATTTTTGCAATTAGCAGCATCCTTCCTTTTTGTTCCGCTGGTTCTTATTCTTATAACATTTCACGCTGGGAGGAAAAATTATGAAAAAAATAACAATTTTA
>CAIYOL010000056.1 GCA_903927855.1 uncultured Planctomycetota bacterium | reverse complement strand
GTGTAGCCATATTGTTATCTTAACATCATTTTGAAAATATCTGAAATGCCTTGCCTTCTTTCAGAAAAATTTTTTCTCTTCATAGCTTTAGTAGCTACAAGGACTAACAGCAACTTCAGCAAATTTATGCAAAAAATTCTGAATTTGCTCTTTACACCTAATCAAAATATCATTAATTTGCCGATACAGTTCTTGCGTAAAGGACTCAATATGTTGCATTATCCCGTAAGGGTTTTCTATATATAGTATATTTCGTTTTTTCGCACGGAGGCGTGTAATGTCGCACAAGTTCAACCCCGAAAATCCCTTTAAGGACAAGCAAACGCAACCAGAAACTGCAGGAGAAACCCGCGGGTCGTCCGGCTTGAGAATAGAGTATTTCTTTTCGACCCCCGGAGTTCATCCATTTGACCAGCTTGAATGGGAAACCCGTTCAGCTAAGATTAGCGGTGACGGCGGACAGGTGGTTTTCGAGCAGGATAATATCGAGGTCCCGGCTTCCTGGAGCCAATTGGCAGTAAAGGTCGTGGCCAGCAAATACTTTTACGGTGATGTCGAGTCCGGCCATCGGGAGCGTTCAGTAAAACAGCTTGTCCATCGTGTTTGTAAAACGATAGCCGACCGCGGCAGAAAAGACGGTTACTTCGCAACCAACGAGGATGCCGATGCTTTCTACAATGAACTGACCTGGCTGTGCGTGAACCAATACGGGTCATTTAATTCGCCTGTGTGGTTTAACGTAGGTCTCTTTGACGTTTACGGTGTTAGCGGCGGCAAGCATAATTTTCATTGGGACCCGCAGAGCAAAAGTGTCGTTGCGTGCCAAAACAGCTACGAATATCCACAGGCCTCGGCTTGTTTTATCCAATCGGTCAAGGACTCGATGGAAGACATAATGCGCCTTGCGGCAAGCGAGGCAATGCTTTTCAAGCACGGCTCGGGAACGGGAACCGACCTTTCAACACTGCGAAGCAGTAAAGAGAAACTTTCCGGCGGGGGCAAACCTTCGGGACCTTTGAGTTTTATGAGGGTTTATGACCAGATAGCTGCGGTAATCAAATCGGGTGGAAAGACCCGCCGAGCGGCGAAGATGCAATCGTTAAAAATTACCCATCCTGACATTAAGGAGTTTATCACCTGCAAAGCAGAGGAGGAGAAAAAGGCATGGGCCCTTATTGAAGCCGGCTATGACGGAGATTACAACCAGCAGGCATACAGCAGCGTGATGTTTCAGAATTCCAATCTTTCAGTGCGCGTATTCGATGAGTTTATGCAGGCGGTGGAAAAAGATGCACAGTGGGCCACATACGCTGTAACGAGTGGCGAAAAAGTGGAAGAGCATTCGGCACGCGAGCTAATGGAGCTAATTGCCGAGGGCACGAGGATTTGCGGCGACCCCGGTCTGCAGTACCACAGCACAATTAACCGATGGCACACCTGTCCAGGTTCTGGGCCGATTAATTCCTCGAACCCATGCAGTGAATATATGTTCGTCGATGATTCAGCGTGCAATTTGGCTTCGCTGAATCTTATGAAATTTCGCAGAGAAGACGGCTCTTTCGATGTCGCCAGCTTTAAAATCGCTGTTCGGCTGTTCATCATCGCGCAGGAAATTCTGGTTGATAACGGAAGCTATCCGGATAAACCGATTACCGTCAACAGCCATCTGTTCAGGCCGCTGGGCCTGGGTTATGCCAATCTCGGTTGTCTCGCAATGAGTCTTGCGCTGCCTTATGATTCCGACCAGGCAAGGGCACTGGCCGGGGCGATAAGCGCCATACTGACAGGAGCAGCTTATACGACAAGCGCCGAAATTGCTTCAGTCAAAGGGCCTTTTGAGGAATTCCGCAAGAATGCCGAAGCGATGCTGAAGGTTATCAATATGCACCGCCAGCACGTCCTTAATATCCCGGAATCACACTGTCCCGACTATATACGCAATGCCGCGAGGGATGTCTGGGACCAGGCCTTTGACGCCGGCTCCAAAGTCGGCTTCCGCAATGCACAGGTAACTGTCCTTGCGCCGACGGGGACTATCGGTTTTATGATGGATTGTGATACCACCGGCGTTGAGCCGGACATCGCCTTGGTCAAATACAAGCTGCTGGCCGGCGGCGGAATGCTCAAGCTTGTCAACAAAACCGTCGCAATGGCGCTCGACAGGCTCGGTTACAGCGCCGAAGATATTAAATTAATCTGCGACCACATAGACAAAAGTGAGACAATCGAAGGGGCGGAAAAAATTAACCCCGCCCATTTGCCGATTTTTGACTGCGCCTTTAAGCCCCGCAACGGCAAAAGGCATATCCATTATCTCGCGCATCTGAAAATGATGGCTGCTGTTCAGCCGTTTATAACCGGTGCTATCAGCAAGACCATCAATATGCCCAAAGAAAGTACGACCGAAGAAATCGCGGCGGCCTATATGGAAGGATGGAAGCTCGGGTTAAAAGCGGTGGCGATCTATCGTGATGGCTCCAAAAAGCTGCAGCCGGTCTCAACCCAAAAGCATAAGGATGGCAAGGCTGCTGAAGTGCAAAGCCCGGCACGTCCGTTCAGGCATCGGCTGCCGGATACACGACAGAGCATAACGCATAAATTTTCTGTCGCGGGACACGAAGGATACCTTACTGTGGGGCTGTATGAGGATGGTCAGCCCGGCGAGATGTTTATTACTATGGCCAAGGAGGGCAGCACCGTCGGGGGTCTTATGGATGTGATAGGCACCTGCACCTCAATGTCGCTGCAATATGGCGTGCCGCTGATAACGCTTGTGGACAAGTTCAGGCACGCAAGGTTTGAACCGTCGGGAATGACGTCGAACAGGGACATACCTTTTGCAAAGAGCTTAATCGACTATATTTTCTGCTGGCTGGGCTGTCAGTTTATACCCGGCTATGCCGAGCAGAACACTCCTAACCGGACGGCAGAGACCAAGGAAAGTAAAAATACGACAACGGCGAGGCAGTTAGTCGAAAAGACAAAAGACCTCGCGCATAAAATCGTCGAAGTTAAATCTGCGGTCAAAGCAAAGGAAAAGGTAGTTCGTTTGGACGAAGAATCTTCTACAAAAGATTTGGATAAGCTTTCTTCGCCTGCTCCGAAAGGCAGATTTGCCAGTCTGGCCAATCGAATAGGGGCTTTGGTTAGCTCTGTTGTTACCGATGAAGATAGTCAATTGCAGTCTGAGGCGGCTGTTATGCAGCAGTTCAGCTCCCAGTTTGAGCATTTTTCCGACGATGCCCCAGCCTGTGATATTTGCGGAGCCATCACCGTCCGAAACGGCACCTGCTATAAATGCTTCAACTGCGGTAACTCTATGGGCTGCTCCTGATTTAAGAGGAATAAAGTTATGTCCAAGGTTAGGCAAGGCCCAAAACTACAACAATATCCACGGGTAAAAGGATTATTGCTTGCCAGACCTGAATTGTTTCCGCCTTTGAGTCCTCCAATGTCTTTATCTAACATAAGAAACTGCATCGATCAGGCATTTCATCGTTGTAACTTAAAAAAGAGTGGGAAAAAACGAATTATCGCTGAAACCCCACAAGCTTTAGTCGAATTATGTATTAGACATTTAAAAACAAGAAGCGATCCCATTATAAGTCCACACTTTGTAAGTCTTTGCGACATAGACAATCTTTTTGAACTTGATGCTGTTAGTCATGAAATGCAGCGTCATCGAATGACAATAGGAGTTTTTTATCAGTATTTATTGCTTGAACTGATGCGTCAACGTTGGCCGGTGTTTGATGGTTACAGGGAAGGAGATATTGTAGCGGATATAGATACACCAACTTTTTCTGAGGGTCTTCGTTTATATATTTCTGTAAAGAAATCGGCGGATACTGTCGGTGGTCAGGATATTCCTGGAGTTATAAGGAGAATTGAAACTGTTGCAAAAGAGGAAAAAAATTTAACAAGGCCTTACCTTTGTGTCGTTTGCATTGCCACGCCATCACATGGAAAACTCCTTTCTTATTCCGATAGGCAGATACGATGCGATGATCAGGAAAGGCCGTATTCGCTCAATTGCGAATTTTGGGATCCTGACTTCATATTCCCTTATGTTACCGGCAGAAACGCCAGAGAAATTTATCTCCAAGGTATTAAACGTTTCGCCGACCATTTGTTGTTTCTTACGCCTCTTTGCCGCAAAAAATGCGAGAGTCTTCTAAAAAAGAAGCTGTTGGCACTCAATCTGCTTGATTCAGCCGGAATGATTTCGCCGATAAGATTCCTTGAATTCTCCTGTGTGAAACCTGGAGACACCATACCAATATCAGGAAATGTTTATTGCCTTTACCCGTTATCAGATGCATCGTGATGATATAAAATTGAACAGAAGATACCAGCATGGATAATCTATATGGGAAAGAAACCTACTTTTGCTGAACACTTATTAGCTCTGCTTTCTGAGCCAGCATTTATCAAGTTCACCAACCTTTTGGGAGAACCTAACATTTTTAGGATTGTTGGGCGATGCCACTATGAGCGATGGCACTCGTGTTTTTGGGGGTGGCTTCTTGACGCAGAAGGAACCCACCTGTTGTCTACATACGTCCTTAAGCGGTTTCTACTTCTTTTATTTGATGAAAGATGTTTGAAAGCCGAAGGGCATGCCATAAGGAAAATCATAAATCTGCTGCCAACCATCGAGTTTACAAACGTCGAAGTTAGCCCCAATGAGTACGCTCCATCTGAAACGAGCGTTAAAGACGTTGGAAGATTCGACATTTTTCTTACGGCGGAGTACAATTCGGCTAAGGGGAAACAAGAAAAGTTAAATATCATTTTTGAACTCAAAATTGATTCGCCAGTAGATGGAAAACAATCTCAACGCTATGCCGATTGGCTTCAGAAGCAGCATTGTAACGACAATAATCTTCTCATTTACATAGTACCGAAACTGTTATCTGATTCAAAAGCTACCGCAGGTGACGAAAGATGGTATTGTATAGATTACCAACTCCTTCACGATAAGCTTTTGGTGCCTGTTATTGACCATCCAAATTTGAATGAGAAAGCTAAGCCTTTTATAATTCAGTATATCAAAAATTTGAAGACGACATATAAAGGAATAAAAATGGCTATAACTGAACAAGAAAAGTCGTTGGCGCGGGAACTCTATGATAGGTACACCGACGTTTTTGATTCGATATTTGATGCTCTGCAAGCAGAGGGAGTCATAGACTACACGCCGGCTGACTTACCTGCAAGAGGTCGCGAAACGGGGAAAATTGCTGTCAAAGTAGATGGTCGCGTTTTTGAAGGGGAGATGCTAAGGACTCTATATGAAAAGATATTAAAGTATATCGTTGATAAAGGATACATTTCTAAGATTGCTTTGCCATGGGGTACGGGGCGGAGTCGCTATATCATTTCGAATGAAAAAAATCCGAGACATCCCAATGGGCGCGATTTTTTCAATCCTGTCTGGTGCGAAGGATATGCTATGGAGAGCCATTACTCCAGACAAAGAGGTCTGGCCGTTTTGGATAGCCTTTGCAAGAAACTTGAAATCGAGTATGAACCGATTGATGTTTGAGAGCAAGGAATAGATTGGTTGTCGATTCTTTCTGGAATGTGCTGAAGCTGGAGAGCAGTCTGGTTATTAATATAAAGGATAAAGTTGTAAACAGCGTTCGCCATCGATATGTCTGGCACACGATTGAAATGCTTTCTTCTTTAGGGTGGTTTTGCATAGACGATTATATCTGGTACAAGCCGAATCCGATGCCGGGTTATTGGCCCACAAGATTAAGAGATGGTTGGGAGTATTGTTTTCATCTTGCCAAAACTCCAAAACCCTATATTAATCAAAAAGCTGTCCGCAAACCCATAGGCAACTGGGCGAAAGCAAGGCTTTCCAATATGAGCGAAAATGACTTAACTCGTCAAAAGATAGAAACGAATTAAACCGTATATTGTTACCAGATATCAAATATTTTAATGAATTTGGAAGGATTATTGCTTCAGTTAAGCGACAATT
>CAIYOL010000055.1 GCA_903927855.1 uncultured Planctomycetota bacterium | reverse complement strand
TGAAGGAAAATGACCCCCAAAGTATTGAGGGCTACATCAATTTCAAGGATATTGTGTCAGCGATGAGGGTAAATCCGTCAGACCCGACTATCAAGGGAATATCAAGGCCTATACAAAAGGTCAATGAAGATACACCACTATCTCGGCTTCTTGAGGAGATGATACGGGAAAAAAATCATATAGTAATTGTTACATCCAGGGAAGGTACTATTCTCGGAATGGTAACGCTGGAAGATATCATCGAGGAGCTTGTAGGCGAGATTGAAGATGAGTTTGACCGCCCGCCGACACATATTCATCCTTACGGCTCAGCGTGCTGGATTGTGGGAGGCGGTGTTTCAATGGGAACAGTTGCTTCCACCGCAGGACTCGACTGGTCGAGCAAGTTTATTGACGGTAAGCTTCCAAGTATTGCTGAGTGGTGCGTGCAGCAGGTAGGCCGGCCCCTCAAAGGAGGCGAAGTTATAGAAAGAGATGGGCTCAGAGTTGTGCCTCGCAAATTCCGCAGGAAGAAAGTCTCGGAAGCGATGGTAACCGTCATCGGGCATTGAGTTGTTTGTTAAAAAATATTTTAACTGCAAAAAAGGAATAGTTATGGATTTTCAAAAAGCCGTTGAACTAATTAATAAATCCAGCAGTATTTTGATTACGACGCATACAAGACCGGACGGCGATGCGTGCGGATGCATAACGGCGATTTCGCAAACTCTAACCGTTCTTGGCAAAAACGTAAAGATGCTGCTGCTGTCGGAACTGCCGGTGTGGTACGAGTTTTTATTCGAACAGAAGCCGGAAATATTCAGCCCCTCGACTTCGCTCGGGTCGAACCACAAAAAAACAAACCCCCTGCTTTCTTGCGAAAGCAAGAAGGGGGTCGATTTAATCATTATCGTTGATACCGCTACTTACAACCAACTGCCCGAATTTGACAAATACCTAAAACAGACGGATAAACCGGTTCTGGTAATAGACCATCACGCAACAAGTGACAACATTAGCGATTGTCACCTGATTGACAGTAGTGCCGCAGCCACGGGTTTAATTGTTTTCGATTTGCTGAAATACGCCGGCTGGCCCGTTACGAAAAAAATAGCAGAGGCACTCTTCGTGGCGGTATCCACCGATACAGGCTGGTTCCACTTCGATAATACCGACAGCAGAACACTCAAAGTTTGTGCTGAGCTGATTGAAGCCGGTGCAAAACCCGCGAAAATCCATCACGATTTGTATCAGAATTTTTCACAGCAGCGATTCAAATTGATGATTGCAATGCTCAATACACTCGAACTGCACCTCCAAGGGCGTTTCGCAATGCAGCATTTAACACAGGAAGATTTCAAGCAGGCTGGCGCCAAATTCAGTGACACAGAAAATTTAATCGATGAGTGCCGGCGAATAAGCGATGTTGAGGCAGCGGCTTTCTTTGTGGAACAGGCCGATGGGAAGGTGAAAGTTTCATTGCGAAGCAGGGGGGCCATTAACGTTTGCGAAATCGCCGAAAAGTTCGGCGGCGGGGGACACAAAATGGCCGCAGGAGCCC
>CAIYOL010000054.1 GCA_903927855.1 uncultured Planctomycetota bacterium | reverse complement strand
TTAGTGTAATTAATGTGCCGATGACTATCAACCAACTCCACGCCAATTTGACGTATCCTTTATGAGACATCAGCAGCAGTACCATCATAGATAAAGTGCTGACAATCATTGCAATTACGTTGCCGAAGTTGGTCTTTCGTCGTGTTAACACGCCGAGAATGAAAATACCGAGTGTTGCGCCTCCGGTCACAGAAAATATCTCGAATGCAAACCACAGTATGTTTTCCACCGATTCACACGCAAGAGCAATGGTTGCCAGTATAGCACCGAAAGTTACCACTCCCACCCTCGATACAATCAGATAGTGTTTTTCTGTTGCGGCTTTTCTAATAAGGGGTCGGTAAATATCCGTTACAAAAGACGAAGCAAGCGAACTTAATGGCGAATCAATGCTGGCTAATATGATTGCAGAAAGCATCAATCCTTTTAATCCGGCCGGCAGAGAGTTTGTCACAAAGTGCGAAAGGATCTCTTTGGCCCTGCCCGGTTGAACTATATCGGGATTCTGCTGGTAGAACACATAGAGCAAAGTGCCGATTCCCAGATATATGCATAGAATCGGAAACGCCGCCAATATGGTCATAACAATTGTCTTCTGGCTTGCCTTTCTGGTCCTGACCGTGAGCAATCGCTGCACCAATTCCTGGTCGGTGCCGAAAACGGCAAGGCCGATGAAAAAAGCGTTGATGCTGCCCGCCCAAAAGGTCGTGGGGTTATTAAGGTCGAATTTAAAATTAAAAACACTGAGTCGTCCCGCTTCGCCTGCGGTTTGCCACGCGGCGTATAATCCGCCGTTGATGTGAAATAAAAGATAAACCAGCACCGCAACACCTGCTGAAAAGAAAACTATTGCCTGATACGCGCCGGCCCAAACCACCGCCTTTATACCGCCAAATGCAATAAAGATAATACTTACCACCGTGAAGGCCAGAATCGTTTGTGCCAGAGACCAGCCCATAATAATCCCGACCCCCATACACGCGGCATACAACCTGACGCCCGATGATATTAAGCGTGTAATAAAAAAGAAAATCGAACCTGCGTATTGAGTCTCAGGACCAAAACGATGCCTTAGAAATTCATATATGCTCGTACAATTATATTTGTAAAACACGGGGATGAACAGAAATGCCACCAGAATGCGTGCAGCTGCTGAGCCGATGAAAAACTGCAGATACTCCCAGTTTTCACTGAAGGCCGTTGCCGGCACGCCGACTATCGTCAGTGCGCTGACTTCAGTTGCAACAAAAGACAGGCACGCGATAATCGAGGGAACTTTTCTGCTACCGAGAAAGAAGTCGTTTGTATTTTTTTCTTCACGCCCGAAGATGTAGGAAATAATGAAAAGAATTAAGATTGCTGAACCGACCGCGATTAAATCAAGTTGACTCAAAGCTAATATGATATTCTGCGGCAAACCGAATTGAATCATTTAGTCTACCTTATAGCTTTTCTCAATGATTGATTGCTTTGGTTAAGGACTGTAAGGGCTTGATTAAAATTTATTTTACAAAAGTGCATCACAATTGCAGTTTTGACTTTTCTTTTTGCCCGGTTGAGCAAATTTTCGGCTCTTGTTCGCGAAAGCCCGGTCAATTGCGAAACAATCCTCAGAGACCTGTCACGTAATTTTTCATTTGTTGCGTTGAGGTCAACCATCAGGTTTCCGTAAACTTTGCCCATTTTAATCATTACAGCAGTAGTGAGAGTATTGAGAACAAGTTTCGTGGCTGTCCCTGCTTTCATACGGGTCGAGCCGGTGATGACCTCGGGGCCGACGACAGGATTTATGACTATCTCTGCGGGCTTATGCCGGGTTGTTTGCCTGGCACAGGTGATGAAGACCGTGCCTGCTTTTATTTTCAGAGCCTCTCTCAGCGCGCCTCGAACGAAAGGGGTCATACCGCAGGCGGCAATTCCGACAACGACGTCTTTTGCCTTAATCCGATTTTTTATTATTGCCTTTGCTCCATCATTTTCATGGTCTTCGGCCCCTTCTATGGCTCTGACCAGAGCACGTCTGCCGCCGGCGATAATTCCCTGCACTAAAGATGGCTGAACACCGAAAGTCGGCGGGCATTCTGACGCATCAAGCACGCCCAGTCGGCCGCTCGTTCCGGCTCCGACGTAGAATAGTCGGCCTCCTTTTTGGAAATGCTCAACTATCATATCAACAGCCTTGGCGATATTTTTCCGCTCTTTGCCGACCGCAGGTGCAACAAGTCTGTCTTCGGAATTAATAAGGCCGACTATCTTCTGCGTTGACAGCCGGTCTATGTTTGCGCTTTTACGGTTGCTGTTCTCGGTGGTTGGCAGTGGTCTATGCTTTCTCATTATGCAGGCGTTATTTTTCCTAAGATTAATGGCGCATCTGCCCCGGTTGCGCTGGGGACATTATTAGCGACTCCTTTAATTGTCGCGCATGCCAGGATAGCAAATGAAATCGCCTCCTTGGCATCGCTGTTGACCCCAAATTCGTCACTGGTCAGAATTTCAACTCCGCCCAGTTCCTCTCGCAGCATCTTAACCAGCGTATCATTCTTTGCCCCGCCGCCGCATAATATCATTTCATCCGGCATAGTGGGCAGAAATCGCCTGTAAGATAAACTTATGCTCGCTGCGGTAAAAGCGGTAACAGTCGCTGCAATGTCTTCAATGGAAAGCCCCTTTCTTCTCACCCGTTCGTACAGGATATCGCGATATGTTTTTCCGAACATCTCGCGTCCGGTCGATTTTGGAGGCCGTATCCTGAAAAACGGATGCTGCAGCATATTCTTAAGCAACTCCCTATCGACCCCGCCTTTCCCCGCGATTTTACCGTCGAGGTCGAATTTCTCTCTGTCCCTTGTTGCCAGCGAAATGATTCCGTCGATTATCATATTTCCCGGCCCGGTGTCGAATGCGATGATGTCTTCCCTCCGACATCTCGCCGGCAGATAAGTTACATTCGCTATCCCACCGATGTTTTGAATTGCTCGGTTCTTTTTTTTGTCTCGAAACAGGATATAATCGGCGAAAGGCACCAGAGGCGCTCCCTGCCCGCCTGCCGCTACATCTCTTGGACGAAAATCCGCCACCGTCGTAATTCCCGTCCGATGGGCGATTACAGCCGGTTCGCCGATTTGTAAAGTGCAGGGAACCGTCCTTTTCCAGAGTCGCCGCCCCCTCGGATTATGATAAATCGTTTGCCCGTGTGACCCTATCAGGTCAATCGTCTTCAAACCAATCCCGCTTTTCCTGCAAAGCTTCAGTATCGCCTCGGCAAACACCTCGCCGATTACAAAATTCAGATGACTCACATCCGCTGCCCCTGCTTCTTTCGATTCGACAAGCCTGAAAATAGCTCGGCGGACCGCATCAGGATACGGGAAGGTATCATACGCCAGAACCTTTATCTTGTCCTTCCCAATATCGATAATTGCGGCGTCAACTCCGTCGGCTGATGTGCCGGACATCAATCCCGCCACGCGAACCCGTGTTTTTCTTTGCAGTTTCGCAATTTCGTTTCTTCTCATAATCTCTTTCTCTTATCGGCTAAATGATACGATTCTCGTTCAACCTCTTTGAATAATTTCAGGTTATCTTGTAATCGCGAAGTTTTGTTGCGCAGCAGCCAGAGCTTCTTGAACTCTTCACTCATTTCTTTGACCGACCTGCCCAATTGCACTAATTCCGACCTTTTAACATCTTTGCCCGCCCGTAGCGCCTTTGCCGCAAGGGCCCGCCTGCACGCTAAATAGTCCATTCGCTCTGCCGCTTTCAATTCTTGAACGGCCAACCTCTCGAACGCTCCCGTTGTTCTCGGAACCTCAGGCCAGTCCTCGCCGTCAGACAGTTTCCCCAAAATCCGCCTTAATCCCGCTGGTGTCATCATATCGATGCAGCTTCGGGCAGGGGGGCTGTTATGCAGAATTGGCTCAACCAGCGCGTCATACAGCAGAGATTCGTTACGCGTCGGCTTCCCGCACATAGTATATGTATTGCCTAATAGCGCAACCTTCTTTGCCATCTTGTTTGTCCGCTGCCCGAAAGTGTGAAAGCAGAAATTCTCTGTAAATATCTTTTCATCTACCGCTTTTCCGTTCCACGAGTGTGCGGCCCCGTGCGCAAAACTATGAAGACTTACTCCGAGAAAGTTGCGATGTCCCCTGTCCCCCCAGTCCGTATTAAGCAGACCTTCTGCGTTGTATCTGCGCCCCGCAATCGCAAAATTTCTTACGTTCTCCATAGAGTTGCTCATCCGCGAGCCGTGCGTCAGCCATCCGCTCGTCCCAGGACAAACCATAAACCGCATCCCTGACTTTGCTATTTCCTTGGTCCTGCCTATATTTTCCCCGTTGCTTTCGTACTCCCAGTTGAGTAGCACCATATCTCGCGGCAGCTTTTTCAGAAGCTGCGGATATTTCAGCACCATATCCGCCCAGGCGTTCATCCGTTTTCCGTATTTCTCGCACAACCGGTGTATCTTCAGGAGAAATTCCAGGTAAACCCCTCCCGCCCCGATTTTACTTGCCCGTTTTTCACTCCGTCCCCTGCCGAGTTCCCATGTCTCATCGCAGCAGACATTAAAATCCTCCGCTTCAAAAAGCGGAACAAACTCGCTGTAAAGTTCCGCAATCAGCTTGATTGACCGAGGGTCTGTCGGACAAAGTGTCGTCCCGCCGGGAAATCCGCGAAATCCCGGCATCTCGCCAAGGTACCTGTATCTTGGCAGCGACAGTATTTTTTCAAAATGCCCGAAACTTGCCAGTGACCCGACAAGTCTTATATGGTGCGCTCGGCAGCACTCCTGCAAAGACAGAATCTCTTCCGCCGTAAATGGGCTGAATCCCCTGCCTATGTCCGGATGTCGTTTAAACGCGAAAACGTTTTCCACATAAAGCTGTAATTCGTTAATTTTCCAGTGCGCAAGCCGCTCAACTAACTGCTTGAGGGTATCCAGTTTTGGTACTTTTCCGCGCGAACAGTCATGGTAGATGCCGCGCCTGTGAAAATCGGGCTTGTCTTCTATGATGCAGGCGGGTAATACTTTCCCGTATATTGAAACGAGGTCGCGAAGCGTCTGTAAAGCGTAATATGCCCCCGCGTCTGCTTTAGCGAAAATTTCAATTCCATCTTGACTGATACTGAGCCGATATGCCTCGTTGTTTTCTATTTTCTTGTCCCTGCTTATCCGCACCACCGCCGAGGCAAAAAGATTTTTGGTTATATTGGCTTTGATATTTTTTTCTGTTAAGTCTTCGCTGAGTTGTTTAAGGGGGAGATTGTCTGCCGTATGGGGACTGGCAAGTATCGGCCTCGCAGGCCAGCGAAAAATCCCTTTACGGAAGATAACTTTTTTTACAGGAATTAATAATTTAGCAAACTGACTTTCTTCCTTGATGGTCATGCGGGTAGTATAGCAGGACTAAGCATATCTGACAAGTTTACCCCATCGGGGGAAATAAAGAAAATGGCAGCTGTCCCTAATTTTCGTATTTACTTCTTCTGCTTTTTTGCATCCTTTGCTTTTTTTGCTTTTTCTGCCTTTTCTGCTTCTTGTGTAATCCTGGCTTTTTCTTTTTCCTCCGCTGCCTTTCTCTCCGCTGTCTCCGGGATTGTCAGAAGAGGCCGCTGGCTAATTTCGTTGAATTTCGCCATCTGTGCATCGTCCGGCGACTGGCCCTTGTAAATATGAGGCGAAAGGAGTATCAGCAGTTCCTTACTATTCTGAGTGACAACCGTATCTCTGAATGCCATGCCGATTATCGGTATGTCTCCAAGGATAGGAATCTGCTCGGTTTGTTTTTGCGTATCTTTTCGCCGCAGGCCGCCGATGACAAGCACCTGGCCGTCTTCGAGCAGCAGAGAGCTTTTTACCACTCGTGCATCGACAACCGGTACGCCCGTCGTCGACGTACCTATTTTGACTTTTTGGTCCGCCTGAACATTGAGAAGGATGGATTTATCTTCTGTCAGCGTTGCTCCGACGGTAAGCGTTACGCCGACATTCTTAAACTGCACACTTGTCATCTGTCCACCCTGGCTTGTCTCAGTCAATTCCGTATATGGTATTTCCTCTACGGATTCGATAGAGGCTTCCTTGCCGCTTACAACCATCACCCGGGGACTGGCAATAATTTCAACGTTGTTCTTCTCCTGCAGAACGTGAATTACGGTTCTGATATCGCCAAAGAGAAGGGCAAAGTCTGAGCCTTGGCCGATGATACTGTTGAATGCCGTAGCATTACCGATATTGAGGAGATTGGTTCCATCTACACTGCCTATGCGGGCGCCCTGGGTAATGTTTTGTCTGAAAGAAGCGCCGATTTGACTACCACTATCGATCTTTTTATTATACTTGGTGGTGAGCATATCCCAGTTGACGCCGATTTCGGTGTCGTCATTGAGCTGGACATCAAGGAGAACAACCTCAATCATAACCTGGTCGGGCTTGCGGTCAACTTTTCTAATCTTATCGAGAATTTTTTCAAGATTCTCTTTCGTATCGCAGACAATCAACGAATTATTTTTACTATCGACAGAAATGGTGCCATTGCCAGAAGACATACCTGCAATTGCAGACCTAAGATTTCCGGCATCCAGAAATTTAAGGGTCACGGTTTCAACAAACAATTCCGGCTTTTCATCGACCAGCGGTGAAGTTTGGGAAATTTTCTGTGCCGCGGATTTTTCGTTACCGAAGAAATTCGCAAAAGGATTATCACGGCCGGCCTCTGACGCGCTGTTTGGTTCAGACTCAGATGATGTGCTGTTTGGTTCAGATTCAGACCCGGCTTTGCCCTGCTCCGCCGAGGCAGGGTTTGCCGACTGAGCCTGCGTCCAACCATACCAGAAGACAGCAGTCAAAATAATACCGCAGAAAATTATTTTTGTATACCGATGTTTATTCATAGGGCAGTCCCTTTATCCTAAATTGTGTAAATTGTAATAGTCATACTACATTCAAGCCGACCAGAACTGAGGTCGACGACTTTCATCTCAAATGAATCCAGCCAAACTTTTTTGGCCTGGTTTTGCAGTTTTTCCACCAGGGCGAAGATGCTGTTATACCGGCCCGAGACGGTCAATGTTGCGCTATTAGCGGTAATACCTGAGGCATCTTCGGGTTTTCGTTTATCTCGAGGAGATTGTTTATTGCCAACCAGCTTAAGTGCATTAACTGTGCAGCCCGTTCCTTCGGCAATGGTCTGCAAATCACTGAAGAACGCTTCAGCCCTGTCAGGAGTAAAGAAGGCGCTCCTAGACTCGGCAAGCTGATGGTATAACTCATCCAGCTTTTTCGTTTTAGTTTCGACCTCACGAGTGATGGCTGTGTTCTTCTCCACGGCTTTATTCACAACTGATTCATACTGCTGCGATGCGGACAAACAAGTGACGTGCGGAGCGACTATCCAGTCATACATTGCTATTGCCACTATTATAATCAACGCAGAAAATACAGTTGTTCTGGTCGAGCGATTCAAATTAGCAAGATTATCAATTAACATTCCTACTTTCCTTTCTTCGAGGCCAGAGTACAGTTGATTTCATAACTGACGAATCCCCTGCTATCTCTCTCTGTCCCAGCTATGGAAGCCAAACTTATGCGCTCGGATTTGTTGAGTCTATCCACAAACCAATAAACGGCTTCATTCGATGTCGCCAGACCTTTCAGTAACACCACGGAACCGGCTCCGCCGGACAGGCTGATCATACATGCAGTTTTAGGCATTGCTTTTCCAATGTCATTCAGCAGGCCGGGCCAGTCCGTATCACGATGAGAATCCAGGACGGCGTTTATCTGGTTAATTTGATTACTCACGGCGTCGATTTGACTATTCAGCGATGCTCGTTTTTCAAACAGAGTACGCACACTTTGCAGCAGATTGACTTTTTTGTTGTCGATGCTTTTACTCAGATTTGCAATCTTCCTTTCCGGCACAGCAACCGCCAACATCATAATCAGCATCGTCACCGCTATGACATTTGCCGTTAAGAGAACCCCTTTTTGAGCAGCCCTAAGCCGGGTTACTTCCGGGGGAAGCAGGTTCACTTTTAAATTATGCGTATCTTTATCCAAGAGCTTCATAGCCAAGCCTATTGCCACCGGCGAGGGTATATCGGTTCGCCGGCAATCAGCATGTCCGCTGGACTGATTAACGACAGCAGCATGGCAAATATCTTCGTTGGTCATTATTTGTAAACCGGCACCGGTAACTTTGGCTCTCAGAACCACTTCAGCGTTCCGGGGTAATTGCTCACCATCCGCAACCACAGTGATTTCCCACCTTCCGGAACTATCCGGGACCTCGACATCATAAAATTGAATAACCGCGTTCATCTGTTCAGCGAGCCACTGAGAGATTTCTTCCGGCTGAGTTTTTTCAGCTGGGATGCTATTGGTTCTGACAAAATCCATAGCCTGCTTTTTGAACACGCACAGAGTTAAGGTGCTACCCTGCAATATGGCTATAAGCACGTTGCAATCGAATTTTCCTGCAATCCTGTTAGCATAAAGCGCTCTTGTATAGGCAAGCAGCGGCGGCTCAATGGCCTCAACGATAAGGTCGGCCTGACCGCACACTTTGACAATCTCATCTACCTTTCGGTCATCAGCAGCAACAACAAGAAGACGGCCTGCACCAGAACCTGCTCCGGTAACGCTACAAAAGTCCAAGGCAATGTTATTGGGCTGCAAGACAGCAATGTGTTTCACCTGGTCCCGAATAAATTGCCCTATATTTCCCGGAACCTGCTTGGGTATTCCCATAATTTGCACAACAGACGGTTCGGTAAATAACGATACAGAGGTACGGGCTGTCCGTATCCTGCAGTGTTTTTTCAAGTCTTTAATTGTCTTAGCTAAAACTGCGGCATTTTCAATGCAGCCATTTTTTATAGTTCCATCGGGCAGAGGGGCATTGGCCGAAGCGAGTAATTCGACACCATTTCTGCCTCTCTTAAGAAGCGCCAGACTTATCTGCTTATCCGAGATATCCAGTCCCAAAACTGTTCTGGTCCTGAGTACCTCCAGCGGCGCAAGCCATCCCGGCGATACGCTGCCGGTCTTGAGCGTTTCCAGTGTAGTTTTCATATTGAGCTTCATTGTTAATTAATCCTCAGACTATCAATTCTGATTATGTAGGGACTACTATTCCCTATCGTTATGTCAGCTTTAACCCTGGCACTGAATCCCAGCGATGTAGTACCTACTGAAGTAATATTTGGGTCCGGCAGCAAGCCCTCATAGGTTACGGTGTAGGTGCCGTAGCCGGGGAACGACTTGTTGACATAGCTGCCGCCCGGCGTCCAACTCGAAGACGCACGTATCTGTGCGAAGGCATCATTGAGGCCTGCTTCTGCAACAGCGAGCGCCTCGGCGGCATTGACCTGATTTTGCATAAGCTGTACTTCCTCGGTGTGCATCTCGACTATGCCGATAGTGAGCATAGACATAAGCGCTATAGCGAATACCGCTATCAGAAGAGCCGAACCATTATTTTTAATTATCATTTTCATAGTTTTTCTACGGTTCTATACTTCCCTGACAACTGTTGTTATCAGCAGGGGCTATCGCAATCGTGAGCATTCGTGACGCATTTGATGCGGTAAGCGCAAAGTTTGAGGTTCCACTGCTACCACTGCTTGACTGCCCAATGTATCCTGCACCACCCGAGACCGCCGTTTGGGGAGGCTTGAGCGCGATGGTCATATAGGTATCAGTCGTTGAAAATATCTTTGTTGATGTGCTTGTGCCAGTTGCACCTGCGGTTGTTTTATCTCCTGTTGTAAGAACAAAACCTCCACCATGACCTGAAATTGTACCTGCTTCGCCCCGTTCAGTAATGCTGGTGAGATTGGGATTGGTAAACGCCCCGAAGTGAATAGTAGAGCTATCGTCATTGGGTCGTCCGACAATAAGCAAAACGAGCGTATTTGCTACTGTGGTGGTAACCGAAACTGCGGTGGCTGTAAATGAAGCGGTTGTTTTTGTTCCAGTTGCAACAACGTCCCACGGGTTTCCTGTTGTTATAACTCCTCTGAAAGTATAGATTTGCGCTACTTGGTGGTCGCCACTGTCGCCAGTTGAAACAGACGCCTCTGAACTTGAAGCAGCTCGCTTCCAAAGTATATGCAGTTTACTGCCTGCGGTACTTGCTACGTCAATAACAGGCGAACCTGTAACGTGCGTCCAACCAGCAGGGGTAAGAGTTGTGCCCTCACCACCAGTTTCAATCACCATAATACCAATGTCATTGGCTTGGTGCGTTGGCCATACAGGGCTGACTGCCCCTGTGCCGGATACCGCTGTCCCGGCCGCGACGAACGTCACCGTAGGATTAGAACTTCTGTCCATTGTGATTGGCGTATGTGAAACCGGAGTAGTAAGTCCGGGACTATCCACTGTGATATTGTCGTTATCAAATGCACCCAGACGAAGAATCAGGCAATTGTCAACGGTTGTGGCCACCGCCGGACTGGCCGGCGTGATGCTGGTTTGGCCGGCGGTCGCGGATGTATTAATTGGGTTAGTAGAATTATTACCTGTAAAACGCATCATCCAGCCGTAGGCCTGCTCGCTTCCCGACCAAGTGAACTGGTGGCTGGCTGATTCCGAAGTTCCTGCAAGTTTCCACCAAGCACCGAGCGTCGCCGCGCCGCTGTATGCGCCACGGTCAATCAATGTCCAGCCCTGGCCCACAGGTGCAGCAATAGAGCCAGAGGTGTCCCCATCAGTGGCTACTGCGGCGATGAGTAAATCGCCCACAATGCCGCTTTCTTCCCTTACCTTCACTACGAAACCAATAAGCGCCTGAAGATTGGTAGTAGTAGAGTGTGTAACAGACGGCGTTTCACTAACGCCTGTTGCAGATTTGTATCCTGCTGTACCATCGAAGTTGGCAACTCCAAGGTCGTAAGCTTGGGTAAAGCTATTGTTTACAGTATAAGTGCCAGTGCCACCACAGGTAGCAGCATCAATAACCATATCCCCAGCGCCGGTAGCCAATGCGGAAGTTGTTATCGTAGCACCAGTCAATGCATTACTGGCAGTTGCTCCGATAGGAGTTGTTTGACTAACATTCTGAAGAAATACGCTGTAGTATTGGACACTATCAGGCGGGTTAGCACCCCAGTTAACAACGAAGGTGCCGCTGGTTGCAGCAGCAATGCCGGCCTCACCGAGTCTATACGCGACAACGTATTCCCGGTTGCCGGCTGCGCCGGATGTTATATCGATAACCTTGGTCATAGACTGACCGCCATAGGTTACAGACGACAGATTTATAGCGCCATCATTATCCTCAACATGTGCGATGAATATCAATGCCCGATTTGAGCCAGCTACAACTGCTTGCGTAAGACCATTAACCCACGAGCCAATTGTAACCACAGTGCCTATTGTTGAAATAGTAATAGACGTAGTATCTGAAGCGGCTTTGGCCTCGGTGAAACCCTCGTATGATACCGAAGAAAAGCCGACGCTATCAATTACAGCGGTGCAGAGGACTCCATCGCTGTGGCTGGTTACAGCCAGGCCGATATAGACATCGGCCGCCATAGTGACAGAAGCGCTGCCGACCAGTGTCCAGACAGAACCATTGATGGATTCGTAGCCATAGAAGGTATCACCAGTGCGAACAAGCTTGACCCAGTAAGGCGCCGTTACAACACTACCGGCGGTATGGTCACTGATGCCGCCCGTGGTGGTGCGGCGCTGGAAAGCTGTGCCGCTACCGGGGGTAACAACCATCATAGCGTGCTTTGAACCGCCTGTCAGCGTTTCGCGAATCATCACACCGGCCTTGGCCCAAGCGTTGGTATTGGTCATACTCACCACACGTGCAATGATTTGGCAGTTGCCGCTCATAGACTGATAGACGTAGTGAAATCCATCGGAAGTGTCCCAGATATCAACGCCTGAGCCATTGATAGTCCAGGTGCCATCCGATTCACTGGCGCTGCCGACTGCACCGACACTGCCGATATCCCCATGCTGCCAACAACCCTGGGCATTTGTGCGAAGATAGGCCCAGGCAGTAAAAGTTTTGTTCTGACTGGGTGAATCTGAGTTGATAATAGTAGCGTCGACCTTAACTGTGCGGATGACATTTGCATCT
>CAIYOL010000053.1 GCA_903927855.1 uncultured Planctomycetota bacterium | reverse complement strand
GGGGTTGGTAATAACATGTCCGGTACCGCCGCATTGGCGGCAGGTCGAGACCATCTGGAAAAAACCGCCTCCGCTTGCCACCTGGCCTCTTCCGCCGCACATCGGGCACCGGCCGGGGCTGGTCCCTTTGGCACAAGCCGTCCCGCTGCATTCAGGGCATATATCCTGTCGCGTAAATTCGATGGTCTTTTCAACGCCTTTAGCGACATCGTTAAGCGTCAGCTCCACGGAAGTTTCAAGGTCATATCCGCGGGCAGGGCCGGCCCGTCCGCCTCTTCCGCCACCACCGCCGAAGATGCCGCCGAGAAAATCATCGACGCCGAAGATATCTTCAAAGATGCTGCCGATGTCCTGCCACTTCATATGCGAGTAATCTCGCACGCCTGCGCCACGGAGACCTTCGTGGCCGAACTGGTCGTATCGTTGACGTTTATCAGGGTCATTCAGAACTTCGTAGGCCTCGGCACACTCCTTGAACTTTGCTTCCGCTTCCTCTTTATTGTCCGGGTTTTTGTCCGGATGGTATTTCATCGCCATCCGGCGGTATGCGCGCTTAATATCGTCGGCGGAGGCGTTCTTGCCTACCCCCAGAACTTCGTAATAGTCCCGCTTGGCCATATTATCTTAAAATCCGAAATTCGAATTCGGGTTTTTACCTTACAGCGCCCGGTATCGGCTCTTCGTCTTTATCTTTCAAATCTGTTATCAACACGTTGGTAGTCAACATAAGTCCCGCGACGGAAGCAGCACTTTGCAAAGCGATTCTTGCGACTTTCGCAGGGTCGATAATTCCGGCCTTGAACATATTGACGAATTGTCCTGTGTTGGCGTCGTAGCCGATATTTTCATCTTTCTGGAGCTTCTCGAGCAATTGTTCAACAATCACGTCGCCATGGTCGCCGGAGTTGTCCGCTATCTGCCTTGTCGGTGTTTTAAGGGCGTTGCTTACAATATCAAAACCGATTTTCTCGTCTCCTTTGGCCTTTGCCTTGGCTTTCTGCACCTCGCCGATGGCACGAAGGAACACAACACCGCCGCCCGCGACAACACCTTCGTCCGTCGCCGCTCTGGTAGCGTGAAGCGCGTCATCGAGAAGGTCTTTGCGTTCTTTCATCTCCGTTTCCGTTGCAGCGCCGGCTTTGATAATTGCGACTCCGCCGGTCAGTTTCGCAAGCCGCTCCTGCAGTTTTTCACGGTCGTAGTTGCTGGTTGTCTTTTCGATTTGGTTGCGAATCTGGTCGCAGCGGGAAGTTATATCCTGCTTTTTGCCGGCACCTTCGATCATCGTGGTTGTTTCCTTGCCTATAATGATTTTCTTGGCCTGCCCTAATTGTGAGATCTCGATTTTTTCGAGCTTAATACCCAAATCTTCAGTAACTACCTCTCCGCCTGTCAGGACGGCTATGTCGGACAGCATCGCTTTCCTGCGGTCGCCGAAGCCCGGCGCTTTGACCGCGCAGACTTTCAACACGCCCTGCAGACGATTAATAACCAGCGCCGCCAGGGCTTCGCCCTCGATGTCTTCTGAGATAATCAGCAGCGGCCTGGCAACCTGGGCAATTTTTTCGAGCAGAGGAATAATTTCGCGGATATTGGATATTTTCTTTTCGTGCAGCAGGATATAAGCATCCTCAAGAATTGCTTCGAGCGTTTCAGGATTAGTCATAAAGTACGGGGAGATGTAGCCCTTATCGAACCGCATACCTTCGACAACGGTCAGCTCGTTTTCCATTCCCTTGCCCTCTTCGACCTCGATGACGCCTTCCTTGCCAACCTTATCGATTGCATCAGCCAGGATTTCCCCGACCTGTGCGTTATTATTTGCGCTGATAGTCGCCACTTTCGCAATGTCGCTGTGGCCCTTCACAGGCACGCTGACCGATTCGATAAATTTCGTGACAGCTTCGGTAGCTTTATTGATTCCTCTCTGGATGGCTATGGGATTTACGCCCGCGGTGACATACTTCAGACCCTCGGAATAAATAGCTTCGGCCAAAACCGTCGAAGTCGTCGTCCCGTCGCCGACCTCGTCGGAGGTCTTGTTGGCGACCTGGTTGACCATCTTTGCGCCCATATTCTTGAACGGTTCGGGCAGCTCGATTTCTTTGCTGACGGTGACGCCATCCTTTGTAACTTTCGGCGAGCCCCAGCTTTTCTGCAGGATGACGTTCCTGCCTGTCGGGCCGAGGGTAACTTTCACCACTTTAGCCAATTGCGACAGCCCGTCTTTAAGATGTGTCCGTGCTATATCGTCGAACATTAATTGCTTTGCCATTTTTTGTTGTCCCTTATATATTCGCTGTTAAACTTTTCCTTTGTTCACTTCTCAATAATTCCCAGAATATCGCTTTCATGCAGAACTACGAATTTGTCTCTGTCAATTTCGATTTCGCTTCCTATGTATCTGGCGTAGACGACTTCGTCATTTTTCTTTACGCTCATCTTACCTCGTTTGCCGTCGTCGAGGAGCTTGCCCGGTCCGACAGCTATTATTTTTCCGATTTGAGGTTTTTCCTTCGCAGCATCCGGCAGAATAATACCGCCGGCGGTTTTTTCTTCCGCTTCTGATTGCTTTATTACAACTCTGTCATCCAAAGGTCTCAGTTTCATATTTTCTCCTTTCCCGTTTTACATCATATCCATATCGCCCATGCCGCCCATGCCGCCGCCGTAACCTCCGCCCGGCCCGCCGGGAGACATTTGCTCTTTTTCCTTGGGCTTCTCGGTAATGAGACAATCCGTGGTCAGCAGCAGCACGGCTATGCTCACCGCGTTTTCCAGTGCGATGCGTGTCACCTTCGCGGGGTCAACGATGCCGGCGGCAAAAAGGTCTTCGTATGTGTCTGTATCAGCGTTATACCCGAAGCCGCCTTTGCCTTCGGCGACTTTATTAACTACCAGGTTCGCAGTTGCCCCGGCGTTCGCGGCAATCCAGTAGCAAGGCGTCGTTAGCGCCTTTGACACTATATCAGCCCCGGTTTGCTCATCACCTTCGAGTTTTAATTTTCTTACCGCATCGATACACCTAATAAGGGCCACGCCACCGCCCGGCACGATGCCCTCTTCAATAGCCGCTCTGGTGGCGTGAAGCGCATCTTCTATCCGCGCCTTTATTTCTTTCATTTCCGCCTCGCTTGCCGCACCGACATTGATTTGAGCAACGCCGCCGGTCAGCCTGGCTAATCGTTCCTGCAGTTTCTCACGGTCATAATCGCTCGTTGTCGCTTCTATTTCGTTCTGGATTTGCTTGATTCTGCCGCTGACTGCTTCCTTGCTGCCGGCACCTTCGACAATGATTGTCTTATCGTTATCAATGGTTATCTTCTTGGCCTGTCCTAACTGTTTGACGCTGATATTTTCCATCTCGATTCCCAAATCCTTGAAAATCGGCTCCGCTCCTGTCAGCACCGCGATATCCTCCAGCATCGCTTTTCTCTTGTCGCCGTAGCCCGGTGCCTTCACCGCTGCGACCTGCAGCACCCCTCTTAATTTATTGACCACAAGCGTGGCCAGAGCTTCGCCCTCGACATCTTCTGCGATAATCAGCAGCGGCCTTTTGCCCTTGGCAATTTTCTCAAGCAGCGGCACAAGCTTGGCCACATTGCTTATCTTGTCCTCATAAACCAATAGGTAAGGTTTTTCCAGCTCACAGGTCATATTCTCCGCATCGGTCACGAAATGCGGCGAAAGGTAACCGCGGTCAAACTGCATACCTTCGACGAAGTCAACAGTTGTATCGAGGCTTTTGCCTTCTTCAACGGTAATGACCCCGTCCTTGCCGACCTGCTGGAACGCATCGGCCATTTTATTGCCTATCGCGGTATCGTTATTGGCGGATATCGATGCGACGTTGACAATGTCGGTTCTCTGGCTGATGTCCACCGGCTTT
>CAIYOL010000052.1 GCA_903927855.1 uncultured Planctomycetota bacterium | reverse complement strand
ATTCGACTGAGATGCTATGACAAAGGGAACGCGCTATTTCTCTTTCAATTTTTGCAGAGCTATAAAAAGGAAATGGATATTTTCTCGGATGGGACAACCTTGAAAAACATTAATCAAGAAATTCTTAACAATATTGAGCTAATCACCCCAGAAAAAGATGCGGTTAAGGAGTTTAATAATAGAGTAGTTTGCATTTATAACAAAATACTTCTAAACCAAGGGCAAATCCGCACGCTCACCAGACTGCACGACACTCTCCTCCCCAAGCTGATGTCCGGCGAAGTGATGGTGAAACCATGACCGACAACAAGCTCATCCTGCCCTCGGGTGGCTTTCGCAAATTGCGCAGCTTTCAATGCGCCCAGGGTGTATATGACGGAACCGTCGTCTTCTGTAATCGTTTTGTGGATAAAAAGTCCCGAACACACGATCAAATGGTCCAGGCTGCCCGTAGTGGGGTCCAAAATATCGCTGAAGGCAGCCTGGCTTCGGCAACCTCTAAAAAGACCGAACTGAAATTAACTGGGGTCGCCAGGGCGAGCCTGGGTGAACTGCTGCTGGATTTTGAAGATTTTCTGCGTCAGAGAAAACTCCGCCAGTGGGACAAGTCCGACCCGGAAGCGCTGGCGGTGCGGGGGAAGTTCCGGTCTGACAGGTCAGACCAGTCAGACAAGTCGGACGGGTCGGAACTATACCACTTCTCTGAGCTACCGGCGGAGGTATTGGCCAATACACTTATCTGCCTGATAAACCAGGCAAGCTATTTACTCTGGCGGCAAATGAAATCTCTTGAAGAACAGTTTCTTACTAACGGCGGCTTTACGGAACGAATGTATAATGCACGCAAAAACTTGAAGAAATAAAAATGAATAATTTCACCGAATCAGAGATCGAAATCCTCTCTCTTGACGAGCTCAAACAGCTCGGCTTTTCCTACATCCCCGGGCCGTCCATTGCGCCCGATCTTGAAACCACTCAGGGTTTCCGGGTGGCCGAATCTCCGGCACCCTACGGCGAACCGGAAAAGCGCGCAAGCTATGGCGATGTCGTATTAAAGCATACGCTGGAACAAGCCATAAACCGCCTGAATCCTGCGCTGCCGGAAACAGCGCGGCAGGAAGCCCTTAAAGCGGCTCTGTCCGTGTTTTCTCCCCAGCTTATTGATGCGAACGAAGCCTTTCATAAAATGCTTGCCGAAGGTGTTCCGGTATCGGTGCGGAAGGAGGGACAGGAACGCGGCGAGCGGGTCTGGCTGGTTGACTTTCAGAACCCGGAGCACAATGTTTTCTTTGCCATAAATCAGTTTACAGTCAGCGAACGCAACCAGAACAAACGGCCCGATGTAATCCTCTTTGTAAACGGCCTGCCGCTGGTGGCTATAGAGCTTAAGAATCCGGCCGATGAACACGCCTCCATCCGCAAAGCCTACGACCAGATACAGACCTACAAGATTGTCATTCCTTCCCTCTTTTTCTACAACGCTTTTTGCGTCATCTCGGACGGGATGGAAGCAAAGGCGGGGACTATCTCATCTGCTTATAGCAGGTTCCAGGCATGGAAAACCATTGACGGCAAAAAGGTATCTTCCGCCCATATAAGCCAGCTCGAAGTGCTCATCAAGGGCATGCTCAACAAGGCAACGCT
>CAIYOL010000051.1 GCA_903927855.1 uncultured Planctomycetota bacterium | reverse complement strand
TCGACAAAAAAGACCTCGCAAAAATCCTCGGACCGCCGCAATTCGAATCAGAGCTGGCGATGCGAACAGGAATCCCCGGTGTCGCTACCGCTCTCGCCTTCACGCCCGTCGGCGGTGAGCTGCTCTTTATCGAATCCGCCTTTATGCCGGGCAAAGGAAATCTGCAGCTTACAGGCCATATCGGCGACGTTATGAAGGAAAGCGCACAGGCCGCTTTTTCAGTCGTAAAAGCAAACGCCAAAAAACTAAATATCGAGCCGGATAGATTCAGAAAATTCGATTATCACATCCACGTCCCCGCCGGCGCAATCCCCAAAGACGGCCCAAGCGCAGGCGTCGCAATGTTCACTTCGCTGGTTAGTTTATTATTGCAAAAGCCGACCCGCCCCGATGTTGCTATGACCGGTGAAATAACCCTGCGAGGGCTGGTTTTACCCATTGGCGGCCTGAAGGAAAAAATCCTCGCTGCTAAACAAGCCGGCATTAAAACCGTCATCCTTCCCGCACGCAACAGGAAAGACCTCCCAGAAGTCCCCAAAGAAGCAAAAAAAGGCCTCAAATTCGCCTTCGTCAAAAACACTAACGAAGCACTGAAAATCGCTTTAGAGGTTATTTAAAATCGTCCCTTGCACTACGCTTCTTCTTCCGCTTTATCATTCTTCTTGCGAGATATTATGGATGGCTGCCCTTTTTCCATGCGCCTTGTCTCAACCGCCGCTATGATGACAACGCCGATGATTGTTACCACCCCAATGATTACCACCAAAATAATACCCAAGTGACTGCTTACACTCATATCACACCTCTATATGCTCTACTGCATTGATTATTCTAACCACATCAACCATCTCCGCCACATCGTGCACCCTTACAATCGAGACTCCTGCGGCGGCACATAAAGCCACTGTTGCCGCCGTGCCGAATATCCTGCCAGTCGGTTCATCCTTGCCTGTTAATTTACCTATAAAAGCCTTTCGGCTGGCCCCGATACAAACACGATAGCCGCTATCCACAAACCTGTCAATATCTCTCAACAGCAAAAGATTATGCTCAGTCGTCTTGCCGAACCCAATCCCGGGGTCAATGAAGATTCGCTGTTTCGGTATTCCGAATTTCTCTGCTCGTTTCGCTCTTTCGAGTAAAAAGGCCAAAACTTCTGCGACGACGTTTTTATATTTCGGCTCAATCTGCATCGTCGCCGGCGTCCCCTGTATATGCATCAAGACAACCGGCACACTTTTCTCCGCCGCCAACTCACCCATCCGCTGGTCGCTCAAAGCGGTAATATCGTTTATCATCGCCGCCCCCGCATCCAGAGCAGCTTTAGCAACCTCGTAATTTGTCGTATCAACACTAATCGGCACATCACTCTTTTTCGCAAGCGCCTCTATCACCGGCACAACCCGCTCTTTCTGCTCCTCAGCCGATACCGGTGCCGAACCAGGCCGGGTCGATTCTCCGCCCACATCTATTATCGCAGCACCATCAGCAGCCATTTTCAGACCTTGTTCGATGGCCTTGTCGGTATCAAAAAACTGTCCCCCGTCGCTGAACGAGTCCGGCGTAACGTTCAAAACCCCCATCACGACACAGCCCGCCGAAAAATCCAGCCGCCCTGCCGGCCATTCAACTACATCTTCACTGCGACTTTTTACTTTTTCCTTTTTATTTTTCACTTTTAACTTTAAATCCTATCCCTTCTAACTTTTTACCTAAATTCTCCGTACCTTTCGCAGCTTTTACTGTAAATTCTATCTCTGTATTTTGAAACTCCCTCCGCACCGGATAATTTTTCCGCAAATCGTCGAAAAATTTTGCTCTTTTTTTCGGCTCTACCATAGCAATTTCACGAGTGTTGAAGTCATCGCGGTTGATGCAATAAACCCGCTGAACAGTTTCATAAAGGATTGCCTGCTGGTCCGGACCGGTTTGTTCTATTCTGATTTGCGGCACTGTCGGCGGAGGTAAAAAGTCACTAATTTTATATTTTGGTTTGAGACCAAAGTATTTACACGCAGCGTTGTAGACCATAATCATACCTGCGATTTTGCCGTCAAGCGAATAACCGGCGATATGCGGTGTTGAAATGTCAACAAGGCGCAATAATTCACAATCGATATTCGGCTCATTTTCCCAGACATCAAGCACGGCAGCTCCCAACCGGCCCGACCGAATCGATGCTTTTAGTGCCCCTCCATCAGCAACTTCACCTCGCGAAGCATTAATGAAAACACAGTCAGCTTTCAGCGATTTGAAAAACTTTTCGCCGGCCAAATGAAATGTCTTGTCGACACCTTCAAAAGTCAACGGCGTATGAAGTGTTATAAAATCGCACTCAAAAAGCTCTTCCAAAGGCCGATATTTCGCATCACCACTCTCTCGCTGCAAAGGCGGGTCGTTCAGCAACACCTTCATACCCAGCGCATCGCACTTCTTGGCAACCCTGCTGCCGACGTTGCCCACGCCGACAATACCTATCGATTTACCCTCCAGTTTTATTTTATGCTTTCGCCCGATTTCAAGCAGCCCGGTAATGACATACTCAGCCGCAGAATTGGCGTTCGGCCCTGGTGCCGATGCAAAACCTATATTGTTCCGCGATAGATATTCAATATCTATATGGTCAAAGCCGATGGTGGCCGTGCCTGCGAAACGAACCTTGCTGCCGCCCAGCAATTCCGAATCCACCTTCGTCACGCTGCGGACCAACAAACACTCCGCCTCGCCGAGCGTCTCTCGTGTTATCTGCCGGCCGGGGAAAACCTCAACATCCCCGATAGACGAAAAACAATCCTTCACAAACGGTATATTGGCATCTGCGATTATCTTCATAATTACTTTCCGGTCGCTTATTTTAGTCAAAAACTGCCTCAATTGCACGTATTTTCCCCGCCTCCCCCAAGCTTTAAAAAACTTGACAGAACAAAACCGTTATCTATACAATACAGCAAAAAACAATGGAGGCCTTTTACCCAATGACTAAATACATTATGAAATCAACACTGCTGGCATTGCTTTGTTGGACAATCGCTGGCTGCAACGAAACCGCCAAAACCCCGAAGTCGCCTCTCGATGTTTCTGAATCAAAATACGACAGCTACGAATTACGAAAGGCTCGAGATGAAGCCAAAATGGAACAACTCAAAAACCTTACCGAGCGCGAAAAAGCGGAGCACAAGATACTCTTGACCGCCGTTGAGAACAATATAAGGCTCGTTGATGCGAACGATGATGTTGTCACCGCCGCCAATTATAAAGCCGCCGATTACCTCATTGCAAAATTACCCAAAGATATGCTTAAAGGCAGCCCCCTTCTGATCGCGAGTTTCGTCAATGTCGATAATTTGAACGAGTCCTCCACCTTCGGCAGAATGGTTTCCGAACAACTTTCCTCGCGGTTCAAACAGCTCGGATACACCGCCATAGAGCTGAAGCTGCGCACAACAATTTTTATCAAGGAAGGTTCGGGAGAATTCCTGCTCAGCCGTGAGCTGTCGGATATCAGCGCCAAACACAACGCCAACGCTATGGTCGTCGGAACTTACGCTATCGCATCCGACAGGGTCTATCTGACTGTAAGGATTGTCAATGCCGTTGATTCTGTGATTCTGGTTTCTTATGACTATAATATCCCTATGACTCGCGACGTCTTCAAAATGCTGCTCAAAGGCAGAGAAGGCGTGAATTGGCTGTAAATCACAATTCATAGCCTGCTATTTTTGTCTCGCAGTCCGGGCAGCAGCCGTTGGTTATATGGTTTGCCGACACCTGGTAGCCGATGCGTTCAATCAGCGCCCTGCCGCAGTTATAACAAAAAGTGCTCTCCGATTTCGACCCCGGCACATTCCCCAGATATACATAATGCAGCCCTGCTTCCCTGCCTATCTGTTCTGCACGTTCGAGCGCCTTCACCGGCGTCGGAGCAGAATCCGTATACTTATACTGCGGGTGAAATCGGCTGATATGCCATGGAACATCTGCGCCGACCTCGTTAACAATAAACTCAGCGAGTTTTTTCAACTCATCGTCGCTGTCATTTTCACCAGGAATCAGCAAAGTCGTAATCTCAAGCCAGATTTTCGTCTCCTTCGCAATGTATTTAAGCGTATCGAGCACCGGTTGCAGATGCGCTTTGCATAACCTCTTGTAATAATCTTCGCTGAATGCCTTCAAATCGACGTTTATCCCGTCAAGCCAGTCTTTGGCAAAATCAATCGCCTCGGCGGTCTGATAGCCGTTGCTGACAAAAACATTTGATAGGCCTTTTTTCTTTGCCAGCCGCCCGCAATCATCGCACAATTCCATAAAAATCGTCGGCTCGGTATAGGTATATGCTATCGATTTGCACCCGCTGTGAACAGCCGCCGCAACTATTTTGTCCGCGCTTATCGCCTGCCCGTCAATTCGTCCGTCTTCGACAACTGCTTGGCTTATCTGCCAGTTTTGGCAAAATTCGCAGCGAAAATTGCAGCCCATCGTGGCGATGGAAAAAGTGCTCGACCCAGGCTGAAAATGATACAATGGCTTTTTCTCAATCGGGTCGGGATTAGCTGAGCAGACCTTATAGTAGTTTAGCGAATACAACACGCCGTCTATATTCTTGCGGACGCAGCACCTGCCCAGTTTGCCCTCGCCAATCACGCACCGATGCGCACACAGCTTGCAACTGACCTTTTTGCCTTCTGCAGCATCCCACAGCACCGCCCGCTTAAAATTCTCTTCCTTCAATGCCATCGCCAATTTCGCCCCGAATTAACTTTATTTTCTGCAATTTAATATATAGAATAATCCAAGTAAAATCAATTGGCTATCAAACTCAGGAGATAGGTCATTATGAGCATATTATCTGCCATCGGCAATACGCCCCTTGTAGAGCTGAATAAACTGAACAGCAAAAAACCAAAGGTCAGAATCCTCGGAAAGTATGAAGGCGGCAACCCCGGCGGCTCCATCAAAGACCGCCCCGCTTACTGGATGATAAAAAAAGCTGAAGAATCAGGCCGGCTCACCAAAGGCAAAATCATTCTCGAACCTACATCTGGAAACACCGGAATCGCCCTCGCAATGATTGGCGCCGCTAAAGGATACCGCGTCAAACTTTGTATGCCCGAATGCGTCAGCACCGAAAGACAGCTTGTCCTGCAGGCCCTGAACGCTGAAGTCGTCCTTACCCCTGCAAAAGAAGGCACCGATGGCGCAATCAGAAAGGCGCATCAGCTTCTCAACGACGACTTGGACAGCTACTTTATGCCCAACCAGTTCGCCAATAAGAGTAATGTACTCGCTCATTACGAATCGACAGGCCCCGAAATCTTCTCCCAGACCAACGGAGAAATTGATGTCTTTGTCGCAGGCATGGGAACAACCGGCACCCTGATGGGCGCAAGTATGTTCTTCAAAGAGAAAAAACCCGATGTCAAAATCGTTGGAATTGAACCACCCCCGGGACACACAATTCAGGGCCTTAAAAATATGACTGAATCCATCGTCCCTCCAATTTACGACCCGAAGATGCTCGATGAGAAAATCACCATCGATGATGGCCAGGCCTTTGAAACCACCCGGGCGC
>CAIYOL010000050.1 GCA_903927855.1 uncultured Planctomycetota bacterium | reverse complement strand
TGGTTTTGCCGGCGCCGTTGCGGCCAAGAAGCCCGACTATACTGCGATGGGTGATGGTAATGGATATCTTGTTGACAACTGCCCGGCCGGAATATTCCTTTACCAGATCGCAAGCCTCAAGAAGAATCATGTCTCTGCCGGGGGTATCTGCTGTTTTTTGTGCCTCGTATATCATAGGCGGTATTATAACAATACCGGCGACCAAAGCAAACAAATAGCGTATCGCATAAACGCTTTCCGACTCCGCAGAAATATTGTAAAATACCCGTTTCTCCAAAGCTGATAAATATTCTGGCATTTCCGGGACATTTCTGCTATATAGACACTTTCTGCACAATATGTAGTTTGTATTTGTTCTTTGGAGCAGCGTATGTTTGCGGTTATAAGCGATGTACATTCAAACCTGGAAGCTCTGACCACGGTTTTGGCTGACATCGAAGAGCGCGGTATCGAGACAATCTATTGTCTGGGCGACGTTATCGGCTACGGGCCGAACCCCAGGGAATGTCTGGACCTGATTATCGAAAAGACCAAATGGTGCGTCCTGGGCAACCACGATTATGCGGTCTTTTACGAGCCGACAAACTTCAATTACGGCGCCGAGCAGGCGAGCTTCTGGACCCGTTTTATTCTGGAAGATGAGCAGGAGGCGGACAGGCGCAACAGACGATGGAGCTTTTTGGGTGAACTGCCGATGCGGCGAATGCTCAAGGCAAAACTGGGAGCAAGCCCGGCAGTAATAGACTTCGTTCACGCAAGCCCCAGAAAGCCGATTAACGAATACATCTTCCCGGACGACGTTTATACCAATCCAATAAAAGTTCGTGTCCTTTTTGAACGCGTCAAGCATGTCTGCTTTGTGGGGCATACGCATCTGCCGGGCGTGTTTCTCGACGAGCCGGATTTCTATCTGCCCGATGAGCTGGGCAATGTCTACCCGATTATCGATAAGGAAAAGGCAATTATCAATATCGGTTCAGTCGGCCAGCCGAGAGATGGGGACAATCGTGCGAGCTATGTATATGTCGAGGATAACGAGGTGAACTTTGTCCGCCTGGAATACGATTTCGAGGCCACGATGAAGAAGATATTTGCGATTGAGCAATTGGACAGGTTCCACGCCGAACGGCTGCGGGAGGGAAGATGACAAAACTCTGCCGTGCCTTATTTGTCATTTGCTGTTTTTTATTTGCCGCAGTTAATGTAATAATCGCAGCGGAGGAAACTGCCGCACCGGAATCAACTGTGCTAAAAGCGGCGGAGCCAATACAACTCGGCGCAACTAACGCACCGGCAAAGATTGTTTCTCTCGGCTCAACAAACCCCAAAAGCAGCTTTAAGTTCGAGCTGGAACTGACCAGTAAGGGCGCCGCCATCAATAAGGCCGTCTTTAGCGAATTCAATGACCGGGATTATAAAAACCCAAAGCCTCTGGTGATTCTTTCGCCGGTAAAACTGCCGGACGGCAGTGAAGTCTTGTCGATGGCGAACAAAGAATTCGTATTTGTTCAGCAACAGTTGCTCCTGCCCTTAGACAAACTTAACTGGCAAACTTTCGATGTCCAGTCTATGCAGGACGGCTCCCAAACAGCCCGCTTCGAGGCGACTATAAACGCCGAAGATAGCGGCACTCCGATGATAAAACTGATTAAGACCTACATGGTCTCCCCGAATAGCTTCTTGCTGGATTGCGAGCTTACAATCGAGAATCTCACTTCCTCGGAGCAAAAAGTACGGTTTAATTTGACCGGACCGGTAGGAATAGGCAGAGAAGATACCAGCAGAGATGATGAAAAAGTTGTGGCTGGTTTCAAGGATTCGCAAGGCGGGGTAATCAGTGTAAGGCTTGATGCCAACAAGCTCCACAAGGCAAAAACCCCCGATGACAGACGGCTGACAAAAACCGGTGCCGATTTCCTCTGGGCCGCTGTGGTCAATAAATATTTCGCCGCCATATTGGTACCTGCGCCGGATAAAGGCAAGGATTTCTGCGACTGGGTAACAGACAAAGCAGGACGGTTCTACAATCCCGATGACCAGCTCGGTACCGGCGATGAGACCGTGGGGGTCGAGTTGAAAATTGCGCCAAGCCAATTGGCACCCGCCGGCCAGGCCGACAGCAACAGCACAAAAACGTACAATTTCCAGCTTTATCTGGGGCCGAAGGATAAAAGCCTGTTCGATAAAAACCAGCTTTATAGCAAGCTGGGCTTTTTCCATACGATAGATTTTATGAGTTGCTGCTGCCCTGCGAATATTATAAACCCTCTGGCCTTTGGAATACTGGCGATTATGAAATGGATGCATAATAACCTCATTGGTAATTACGGCGTTGTCA
>CAIYOL010000049.1 GCA_903927855.1 uncultured Planctomycetota bacterium | reverse complement strand
TGTTGTAAAGTCCGCTGACATAGGAGCTTATTCAATCGGAAGTATTTTTGGCAGGCATAAATTTTCGCCTGTAATCAGCCCCGGTAAAAGCTGGGAAGGCATGGCCGGTGCCGTAGTAACCGCAATTGTAGTCGCTATTCTCTTTGCCGTAATTTGTGATATAATGGTTTGGTGGTTAGCAGTAATTTTCGGCTCCTGTTTTGCATTTTTAGGCCAAATGGGCGATTTGGCCGAGTCTATGATAAAACGGGACGCTAAACAAAAAGATTCTGCAAGCATGGTACCTGGCTTTGGTGGAATACTGGACATCCTTGATTCACTGCTGCCGGCGGCGCCGTTTGCGTATTTGTTTTTTATGCTCAACTCTCTATAGAGGAAAATTTTGGAAGTTACCATACAATTAGCTTCACCCGGTAAGCAGCTTGAGCTGTTCGGTCCTGCCGACAGTCATCTTCGTCTTTTGCGCCAGTCCCTCGACGTCCAGATTACTGCCCGCCAGTCAAATTTAATAATCATAGGTAAACCCGAAAACGTAAACAGGGCTGCCGAAATCATAGACAAAATGGAAAAACGTTTAATCAAATACGGCTCACTTACTCACGCCGATATAAATGCCTTGCTTGCCGCTCAGGACGACTCAACCGTAACCGCCGAGACCAGCGAGGCTATCACGGTGTATTCCCGCAAAAAAATTATCGAGCCTTCCACAAAAGGGCAGCTAAAGTACGTCGAAACAATGCTGGCCAACGACCTTACATTTTGCATAGGTCCCGCCGGAACCGGCAAAACATATCTGGCCGTCGCAATCGCCGTCTCGATGCTTAGAAAAAAGCAAATCAGGAAAATAATCCTCGCACGTCCGGCTGTTGAAGCCGGTGAAAAACTCGGCTTCCTTCCGGGCGACCTGCAGGCAAAGGTAAATCCGTATCTTCGCCCACTCTTCGATGCTCTCGAAGATATGATGGATTTCGACCAGATGAAAAAATTTATGGAGCTGGATATCATCGAAATCATCCCTCTCGCCTTTATGCGGGGCAGAACGCTGAACGAAGCCGTCATAATCTGCGATGAAGCACAAAACACCTCGCCCCTGCAGATGCTGATGGTCTTGACCAGAATGGGCCACGGCTCCAAAATGATAATAACAGGCGACATAACTCAAATCGACCTGAACATCGGCCAGGAAAGCGGAATGATTGAAGCCTTTGAAACGCTGCGGCGAATCAAAGGTATAGGTTTTTCGGAGTTGACCCAGAAAGATATCGTGCGGCACCGGCTGGTGCAGAATATCGTACAGGCTTACAAAAAAAGGGCAATAGCTAAAAGGCTAAGCGAAAAATAGGGTGACAAATGTGGTTTTTTAAAAAAACAAGTCCGCGACGAAATCACGTACGCAAGAAAAAAGCTGCCGAGCAATTCTCGCAAATAAACCGGTTAATCAGCACTGACCATTTAATCTCGGCCCTGTTAGTGCTTATTTTTATCGTCCTGTTCACTTCTATTCTTTCGTTTGAACTAATCCGGCGTGCTTGCTACCTCGACGTAATACCCAAAGCTGTCATAGTATCGCTGATTTCCCTCGGCGCGGCCTTCTATATCTATCACTATCAAAAACGAATAGTACAAAACTACGCCAGAGCTATAACGCTGGCGGGCCTTTTTCTCTTACTGTTAGCCATAACCAGGCTTGGCATGCTGTTGTCAAATCAAACCCCTTGGGCCACCGCTTCCGCCGTCACGGTAGCCATAATTTTGACAATCTCTTATGACCAGCGATTTGCATTAGGTATGAGTGTATTCTATTGCCTCTTTGCTTATCTCGCCGCAAGTCCACTGTCAAATATCAATCTGTTTTTGATAATGGCTGCCGGCACTTTTACTTGCTGTTTTTCCTTAAGAGAGGTCCGCACAAGGATGAAACTGCTTGAGGTCGGCACACTGGCGGCGGTAATAGTGTTTATAACAGCCGCCTCTCTGGACTTTTTTACCGCAAACCCCCATCTGGGTAATATTTTCAGCAATGCAGGCTGTCACGCCGGCGTCACACTCGCGGTCGGCGTACTAATTCAGGGGTTGCTGCCGCTCATCGAAAGAATCTTTCGTATAGCAACAAGTATGACGCTGCTGGACTACACCGACGCGAATCAGCCGCTGCTGAAAAGACTTGCTATGGAAGCACCGGGCACGTTCAGCCATAGCTTGCTGGTGGGCTCAATAGCCGAAGCTGCTGCCGAGACGATTGGCCGCAACGGCCTTTTGTGCAGGGTCGGTGCTTACTACCACGATATCGGAAAAATCAACAAACCAAGCTATTTCACCGAAAACGAACCTACTTTTATGAGCCGCCACAAAGAACTCTCCCCCACAATGAGTCAATTGGTTATCGTAGGCCACGTAAAAGATGGAATAGAAATGGCACGGGAATACAACTTGCCTGCTGTGCTCCGGCAATTTATTGAAACGCACCACGGTACAACAGTGATTGAATATTTTTACAACGAAGCCAAAAAGAAATATGGCGAGAAAGATTCTGAAGGGCTTTCTATGCCTTCTGAAAGCGAATTCAGATATGCCGGCCCCAAGCCGCGAACAAAAGAAGCCGCCATCGTTATGCTGGCCGACACCGCAGAAGGCGCCGTCAGGTCCTTGCCCGAAATAACTCCTACAAGAATAGAATCGACCGTGCACAATATGGCTATGAAACGTCTGCAGGACGGCCAATTCGACGAATGCGACCTGTCCCTGCGAGAGTTAAGTCTGATAGAAGCGAGTATGGTTAAAACTATTGCGGCACACTATCACGGCCGAATCGCATATCCAAAACCGCCGTACGAAACAGAGGAAAAAGAGGACGCTCCACAGACAAAAGAGCCGCAAAACGGCAAATCGCTGAACAATCACGAAACGGAAAATCCGGAAGAAAGACAGTCTGAACCTGATGAGCAAAAACCTGAGCAAACTGAGTAGGAAACCGACTAAAAATTATGGCCTCCGCTGGACAAAAGCAAAACATAGCAGTCCAAATCGCTGAAAATTCCAAAAATATAGACATCCACCCGCTCAGGCTCAAAAAATTAGTCAAAGTCATCTGCAAACGCTTCAAGATTTCAAAAGCGACGATTAGTATAGCGATAGTCAACGACGCCCAAATCCGAAAACTAAACAAGCAGTTTTTGAATAAAGACCATCCTACCGACTGTTTAAGTTTCAACTTATCCGATAATAAAAAGAGTTCCTTGAAATCATTCGAGCTTGTTGTCAACGCTGAAATGGCTGCAAGGCAGGCAAAGTTACGAGGTCATTCGAGCGAAGCTGAACTTGCCCTTTACATAACCCACGACCTGCTGCACAACCTCGGATTCGACGATTCCACAAAAAAACAGGCTGAGAAAATGCACAATATCGAGGACCAAATCCTCCAGCAGCTCGGCTACGGCTCCGTATATAACGGAGGATGAAAAATAATCCTCTATGCTGACCAAAGACACAGCTATTTGCATAAGAACAACGGATTACTCTGAAACATCTCAGATAGTAACTCTTTTCACCAGAACAACCGGCAAAATCAGCACCATTGCCAAAGGTTCTAAACGGCCTAAATCAGCTTTCGATGGGCCGCTCGAAGTTTTTTCGCATGGCCAGATTGTGTTCTTCGATTCGAGCAGGGAAAAACTCGCGACACTGGCGGAATTTCAGCAGGCCCCGGCCTTCTCCTGCAAGGCAGATAACCTTTTTGCGCTAAATTGCTGCCTTTTCGGTGCCGAACTTGTGAATAGTTTAACACACGACTACGACCCGCATCCGGAACTTTTCGATAGTTTCCTGCAGTTTTTGCACGATACCAATGAGGGACAAAAGGCAATGACACTGCTTATACTTTTTCAACTGACTCTGCTTAGAGAAATCGGCCTTATCCCTATACTAAACGCCTGCGCAAACTGCAAAACGAGCCACGGGCCACGGGTCACAAGTCACGAGTTCTACTTCAGCAGCTCCGCCAACGGCCTCATTTGCGGAGATTGCGAAGCGAGTTTCCCGGACAAAATTAAACTGTCCAAAAACGCGGCTGATTGCTTAGCTAACGCCAAACTGCTCAAAGGAGCGGAAGAAAAAACACTCAACGAAATCGAAAAAATCTTAATTCATCACTTCACGGAGATTCTACACCGCCAACCAAGAATGGCTAAATACGTATTAAGTTCAGGGGATAGGGGTTAGAGATTAAGGAAAATTGAAGATTGCTGCGCTGTGAGTGGAAAAACCTTGCTTTTTTCGTGTGAATTGTGTATAGTCAGTTTAGCGAAGGGGGTAAAAAATGATGAAAAGAATAGTTATCAAACCAAAAGCACCTGTTTTGCTGGCGATAATAATTCTTGCGGGGGCAGGTTTAGTCCGGCCGGCGTTCAGCCAAACACCCCTTAAAATTGATTTTACACGAACCGGCGGCCCGGTTTATGCAGGCTGGCAGGGTTACTTCGCCAGCCATGAGGTATTGTCGAGTTTTACAACGCAAAGTTACAGTGCGTTCGGCACAACGATTAGTATCACTCCCGCGTGGGTGCCGGGGGCCGTCAACGCGGCCGCTCAAATGTATGACCGCGGCACCGGAGTCTGGACCGATGCCAATGATTTTCTAAGGGACTGGATTGGGACCGACGCACGGGAAGTCGGCAACCCAATGACGCTGACTATCGAGGGGCTTCCGGCTGGAGTTTATGCGTGGAAATCTTATCATCACGACACCCTCGACCAGACTGGCCTGTTCGATGTGATAGTAAACGATGAGGCTGGTTCCGCGACAACAACCGGTATCGATATTTCTTCCACTCAGTCCGATGGCATTAATCATCTTGCGGATGTAACCACATTCGACACGAACATTATATCTAACGGGACAGACCCCGTTTCGCTGGTATTTTATTGTCGAGCTTCGTCAGGGCCTGTTTCGGTAGTGTTCTTTTTGATGAACGGCTTCGAGCTTTCAGAGGCCGAGTTTGACCCTAATAAAGTTTTAGGGCCGTCGCCCGCAAACAGCGCGGACGATATCCCAATTTCTGCGAATCTATCGTGGGTTGCACCTTTCGGATATACGCCGAGTAGCTACGACGTATATTTCGGCACCGATTCAAATGCGCATAATAATCCAAAACACACGGTTTACACGAATAGTTACGACCCGCCGGGCAACCTTGCGTTCGGGACAACGTATCACTGGGCGGTCGATTCCAACGATGCCGGGACAATATATGTAGGCGACGACTGGAATTTTACGACTATTGTCCCTGTCGAGGTCGGCGACTTCGTAGCGGGCAATATGATGCTGATAAACGATAACGCCGGCTGGTGCTGGTATCAGGACGAGAAGATTATTTATGACCCCGTTGACGGCAGTATTATTACGAGCACGTCGGGGCAATCTTACGGCCTTGGCTCCGCCAGAGGCAACGACGTGGATGCCACTACATTCAACATAGCTACTGGCAGGCGCACGCGGGTACTTGCGTGCGACCGGGGCGGCGACGACCATAATATGGGCGCGTTGTGGATACGGCCCGACGGCAGGTATTTACATATATATACAGGCCATAATGCCGACGATAACAGCTACTATCGCACGACCACGAATCCGCACGACGGCAGCGCCTGGAGCGATGAGCTATACTATAACTGGGTTGACCTCAGCGGCCTTCCGGACGATACCAACATTACTTACAACAACGTTCACTATCT
>CAIYOL010000048.1 GCA_903927855.1 uncultured Planctomycetota bacterium | reverse complement strand
TTTAATTGTTATTTGCCCGATTTGCTTTTGTAATTGTTTGGCGAATTTTTTTAGTATGAAGCGTTCAGAAACGGTATGACTAAGGCAAATACAAGTCAGACCTGCCTCTTGTGCGGCCAAAGCCTGGTGGTGTTTCAGTTCGCCGGTAAGATAGAGGTCGGCCTTTGCTGCGATAATCGAGTTGATGATTTTACCGCACGAGCCGGCGCAAACCGCAGCGGTTTTTATCAGTCGTTTCTGTTTTCCGATGATTCCGAATGCTTTTGCGCCGGTGTGTTTTTTTATTCTTTCGAGTATTTTATTCAGTTGCACCGGTTTTTGTAATTTGCCGATTCTGCCGAGGCCGAATTTAGATTGATTGTTATAGAGTTTGAAAACATCGAAGGCAGGCTCTTCATAGGGATGTGCTTTTTTCATTGCAGCTATACAATTGTCGAGTTTTTCGGCAGGCACAATCGTCTCGAATCTTATCTCGTTGACTTTTTCTAATTTGTCTTTTTTCCCGATGGCAGGTCTTGCGCCGTCTAAGGGCAGGAAAGTGCCTGTTCCTTCAGCGATGAAACCGCAGTTGCTGTAATTTCCGATAGCGCCTGCGTCAGCGGCAAAAATCGCATTTGAAACTTTAGCGGTTGATTCGATGGGGACAAAGACAACGAGTTTATAATTATTGCCCTGTGGGCTTTCCACATAATCGCCGATTGGTTTGCCATCGACAATGCCGACGATTTCCGCAAGGCCGTCGTTTACGCCACCTATAACGGCATCCAGTGCGGTATGTATGGAAAAAACTGCAATGTCAGCTTGAATCAAATCATAAACGATACTGTCCTGGTTGATTTTCCTAAGTCCGTCCCAGATTACAGGATGATAACTTATAATCAAATTCGTCCTTAACCTTTTTGCCTCGGCTAACACATCTTTTGTGATGTCGATGGTCAGCAGGATATTTTTTATATTTTGTTGCGGGTCGCCGATGAGCAGTCCAACGTTGTCCCAGTCCTGCGCCAGTTTAAGCGGGACTATTTTTTCGATTTTCTCTGCTATATCTTTTATCTTCATTTGCTTTTTCTGCACTCGTTTTTTATGAATTCATCGAACTCTTTCTGCAGTTTTTTAGTAACCGGCCCGGGCTTTCCGTTGCCAACTTTGTGCTTCTCTACGTTATTTACCGGCATAATCTGCATAATCACGTTCGTCAGGAAGACCTCATCGGCGTCAAGGACATCGGATATGTATAGGTTTTTTTCGATAAATTCAATGGAATTTTTTAGGGCGATTTGAAAAACGGTCTTTCTTGATACTCCGGCGAGGACCGGCGTTTCAATCGGCGGGGTGTAAAGAGATGAGTCTTTGACCAAAAAAACGTTGCTTATGCAGCCTTCCGCCAGGCGGTTATCCACGGTGAACCACAACGCCTCGGCGGCACCTTTTTTGTGTGCTGATTTGAGTGCGAGCATTCGCGAGAAATAGCTTGTCGTTTTGTGCCCGTAGATTGGCTCAGCGGTGTTTTGCCTGAAGGGGGACAGCACTACGAGGATGCCGTTTTTATAGTATTCGGGAGGGTAAGGCTGTAATTTTGCGGCGGCGATAAGCAGTGTAGATTTACGTGTCTCTTCGGGTTCGGACATCGGTCCGCCGGTCAAAGTTAATCGCAATCGCGCATCGGTTAATTTATTTGCCTTAAGGACTTTGTAGACTGCGTCAGCGATATATTCCTTGCTGTATGTATTGTTTATCGACAAGGCGCCCGCGCTGAAAAAGAGCCGGTCTAAATGGTCTTTAAGAGAAAAGACCACGCCGTTGTAGCTTCGCATCGTTTCAAACAGACCTGCTCCATACAGAAACCCGCTGTCGGTAACGGATACGCCGGCTTTATCAGTGTCGACCAACTTATCATTTAGAAAAACTTTTTCGGCCATCTCATATCTCAAACGAGCTGTGCTTTACGATTTACGCAGTTTATTCCAGCCAGAAGAGCTCGTGCCTTTGTAATAGTTTCGGCCCATTCGGCTTGAGGGTCGGAATCTGCGACTATACCGCCGCCTGTTTGCGCGAAGGCTTTACTATCCTTGATGATAATTGTTCGTATGGCGATATTCAAGCAGGCACTTCCGTCGATGCCTAAAAAGCCGATGCTGCCGGTATAAACGCCTCTTGCTGTCGGCTCGGTCTCGTCGATGATTTCCATCGAGCGGATTTTGGGTGCGCCGGTGATAGAGCCGCCGGGGAACATAGCTTTCAAAATATCGCAGAATGTAATTTCTTTTTTGAGCTGTCCTGCGACGGTTGCCACTGCGTGAAAGACAGTCGGATAGCTTTCAATAGTTCGCGGCTGAACAACTTTTCTGGTTCCAGGTTTGCAGATTCTGGCCATGTCATTGCGCTCAAGGTCGATTATCATATTGAGCTCTGCCTGCTCTTTTTCGCTATTGACCAGCTCATTAAAATTTCTGACGTCTGCAGAAGTTTTGTTAATTCGCGGGCGTGTGCCTTTAATCGGCTTGGTACTGATAACGCCGTCGGTAATTGTTACGAACATCTCGGGTGAAGCGCTTACGATATGAAAACCGCCGGCGTCGATATAAGCTGCGTATGGACTTGGGTTGAAATGGTTTTGCCAGTGGAAAAGTTCTATCGGCGGAGCGTCATAATCACATTCAAATCGCCGTGAGAAATTGATTTGATAGACATCACCATCATAAATATAGCGTTTTATTTTCTCAATTACCTTGAAGTAATAGTCTTTGTCTATATTGCATCGGATTTGCGAAAAATCTATTGTTTCGAGGTCGGCAGGCTTTGGGCGCTTGACAGCAATATTTTGTGATTCATTGAGTAATCGTTCGAGAGCGGATAATTTTTCAGTTGGTGTTTCGACATCATCCGGCAGCGACAAAGCCATCAGCCAAAAGTTATCTTCAGTGTGGTCATATGCGATAACTCGGTCGTAAAAGCACAAACGCATCAGCGGCATTTTCAGGTCGTCTATCGTTGTTTCCGGCAGCTTTTCGATGTATCGACCGAGTTCATAGCTGAAATACCCAATCCATCCGCCGCAGAAAATTCCTCCCGGCAGACCAGTTAGATACTCTCTTTCGATCTTGTATTTATCCAGAGCATATGGGAGTTTTTCAAATGGGTCTTTTTGTCCGGACCGAAATTCAAGTATGTCTTTCGGCTCAGCGGCCCAGTAACTGAATTTATCTGCGCCTTTTTTGGCATGGTTGCCGCCGAGAATCGAAGGGGATTTCAGGCGTGCAAATATTTCACTTAAGGCCGGTAAATTCACAGAAGCACTGATTTTTTTATAGTGCAATTTGCAGGCAACGTTTTGATTTTTTTCGGCAATAGTCGCAGTTGTCATCGAAATTAACCTGCCCTGAATTCATTAATAATTTGCACCCCCGAAGAGGTGCCTATTCTGTCAGCCCCGGCATTTAACATTTCGAGGGCTTGTTTTGCGGTTCTTATTCCGCCGGCTGCCTTTATTTTACAATTTGGAGCGTATTCTTTCATCAATTTAACGTCTTCCACTGTTGCTCCGCCGGCAGGGTTCATACTCGTGCTTGTCTTTACGAAATCAACGCCGGCTTCATTTGCGATTTGGCAGGCAAATATTTTTTGCTCATCTGTAAGGGCAGCTGCTTCGATTATTACTTTCAAACAGACAGCCGGCTTCATCGAGCGACAGACCTTTAATACTGCCCTAAGTTGATTGGATAGGTGTTTTGCATCGCCCTCGATTATCGCAGATAAATCAGCGACCATATCAATCTCGTCGGCGCCGGCGAAGATACAATCCTCGGCCTGTGCAACCTTGATTTTGGTGGAGTCAGCGCCGAGCGGAAAACCGACCACACTGCCGACTCTTGTCTTGCAGCCGTGTAACTGCTCTGCCGCCAAAGCTATCCATCTCGGATTGACGAATACCGTACAAAAACCGTAGTTTTCGGCTTGCTGACAGAGTTTTTTGATTTGCTCACTTGCGGCCGTGGCGCTTAGTAGCGTATGGTCAAGGCGCTCAGCCAATTGCTTTTCATCTGTTATGGTTGTCATTCTGCTTCCTTTTTTTCTAAATTGACTGTTGCCCGATTTCGCCCGCGGCGGATAAGTATGCTGGCTGTGCCTGTTGTTACTGCTGTTTTGAGCAAAATTGTTCCTGTTGCCAGACCGGTACAGAAGCCGAGCATTGTATTGAAAGGCCAGGGAACAAACTGCGGTATGCCGAACTTATCGGCCTGCTCGACGTTCAAGAGTGAATTGCCGCCGATTACCCAGATGGTAACCAGGATAACAGCGAAGGAACAAGTCGGCAGGCAGCCGTACAGGGACACGAAAAAAGCGGTTTTCAAGACTTCTTTTGCCGGTGCGATATCTCGCAGCCACAAGCCGAAAGTGACTCCCCATACAAATCCCAATGTCACAGTTAAAACCTGTGTGCACATTCCTGCGGCAAAAGCGATACATTCAACAAAATATATACCGACAAGCATTGCAAAGTATCGAAAAAAATTCTCCATCCTGCCGGTTACTTTCCTGAGGATGTTGGTGATAGGAACAGCACAGCCAAAACCCGCAAACAGGTTCGTTATAATTAGAGCAGGTACAATATACTTATCTGAGTTCAAATTTCGGTTGTCCTTAGTCTGGATTTACGTATTTTTTCTTTTTGAAAAATTCTACCGCACTATCGGTGTCAGCAAAAACCTTTGTGGCGGTTTGGGTGATGAAAACCGATGGTCTTTGCTTTGCCGTCCAGATGACGTAGACGTCTTTGGCGGCTTCGTGGGCGTGCTGAAGCTCTCTCTCGACCCCGCTGGATATTGCGGCCCGACCGTCGGCCAGTGTTGGAATGAAGCTTATTATCATATCTGACTGGTCGATGAGCAGGAAATCGCGGGCGTATATCTGGCTGTTGATGTCGCGTTCGATTTGCTGGACCTGACCTAGGTCCAGCCGAACCTTTCGCCCAAGTGTTGTGGCTTCGACAAAATATGACCCTTGTTCGGCGGCTTTATGTGCGTAAAGCGGCAGATACGATTCTTCCAAATCGGCTGGGTCAAAGCAGATAAAAAGTTTTTTCATCGATTGCCGAAACTCGTTGATTTCTTCTCGAACGTTTTTCATATCGACAACGTGGGTCATAGGAAAACTCAAGTATGCTTTTTTGTGACGGCTTTCAAAAGCAAGTTTATAAAACGTTTCGATGGTTTCTTCTTCGGCCCCGCGGGCAAGGCAATAAAAAGGAACCGATTCGTCAACTCCCTTGCAGAGCATTTCTGTGCCGATAATTTCCTCTTCCCGCCAGACAATCAAGTCTTTCAGAGAGTGTTCTACAGAGTGCTCGTCGATGAGCCGTGTGTGCAGGGCGACGACGCCGTCAATCAAACAGATATACATATCTGCACCGAGATGACGCATCTGGTCGAAGTCCACCGCGGGGAACAATCCGTGCCGCCAGCGGAAAGTTGCGTGGGTATTGACAATCAGGTTAGGAGCCTTTTTGGCTTTTACGACGATGTCTTTGAAGATGCTGCGGCGAAGCGAACTTAACCTTTTCATCGGTATATCGAGGATTTTGCCGTTCGGGATATCCGGTGCTTCAGCGTACATCATTTCGCCGACATTACATAGAAGCACTTCTTTGTTTTTGTCAGCAGCAAATTGGCATACTTGCTGAAGGTAGCTTTTTTTGTCAACGCCGACCATTCCGGTAACAACGACTATCATAGATGGGGCTCCGGAAGACCACTATGTTTTGTGTCCTCAAAGGTTTTTTAATTTTTGTTCTCTGTCGTAGTTTTTCAGTGCTGTAATCAGCTCATCCATATCACCGGCTATTATTTTATCGAGGTTGTAAAGCGACAGGTTTATTCTGTGGTCGGTGACGCGGTTTTGCGGGAAGTTGTAGGTTCTTATTTTTTCAGACCTGTCGCCTGAGCCAATCATAGTTTTGCGCTGCGAATCGCGCTGTGCTCTTTTTTTGCTCAGGTGGTATTCGTAAACCCTGCTTCTGAGGAGCCGCCATGCCTTAGCGCGGTTTTTATGCTGGCTTTTGTCCTCCTGCATACTGACGGTAATGCCGGTCGGTATATGTTCGAGTTTAATGGCGCTGTTGAGCTTGTTGACGCTTTGCCCGCCGGGCCCGCCCGACCGGCTGACATGTTCGAGGACATCGCTTTCGGGAATCTGGACATCAATCTCTTCCGGCTCGGGCAATACCGCCACTGTTGCGGCGGAAGTATGAATCCTTCCCTGTGCTTCGGTTTCGGGCACACGCTGGACACGATGTCCGCCGCCTTCATAACCTAATTCGGACCATACCCCTTGGCCTTTGATGCCGAATATAACTTCGCGAAAGCCGCCCATTTCCGCCGGGCTGAAACTAAGATGTTCAATTTTCCATTTGCGCCCTTCGGCATATTTTGTGTACATATTGTATAAATCGCGTGCAAACAAGGCAGCTTCTTCGCCGCCGGTGCCCGCGCGAATTTCCAT
>CAIYOL010000047.1 GCA_903927855.1 uncultured Planctomycetota bacterium | reverse complement strand
GGCACAACGGGGTCAGGCAAGAGTGTGTGTATCAACAGCATCATCGCTGGGATACTGCTTACGAAACGACCTGACGAGGTGAAGCTGATTCTGATAGACCCGAAGATGGTCGAGATGACGGCGTTTAATACCATACCACATTTGATGTCGCCGATAGTGATTGAGACGCAGCGCGCGGTGCAGATACTCGAATGGGCGACGGTGAAGATGGATGAGCGGTATGCGCTTTTTGCGGAGGCGAGGGTAAAGAACATTGCAGAGTACAACGGGCTTGGGGCCGAGGAAATTAACAGGCGATTCATGCCTGACAGCACCGAAGAAGAGGCGAAGATTGCAAAGAGGCTGCCTTATATCGTGATAATAATCGACGAGCTTGCAGATTTGATGATGACAGCCGCCAAGGAGATAGAAGCGTATATAGTTCGTCTTGCACAGAAGAGCCGAGCGGTAGGCATTCATATTGTATTGGCAACGCAGCGTCCGCAGGCGACGGTGGTGACAGGTTTGATAAAGTCAAATATGCCGACGAGGATAGGATTCCGAGTTGCGGCGAGATTGGACAGCCGAATAGTCCTCGACCAGAACGGTGCTGAGGCGCTGCTTGGGCAGGGAGATATGCTGTTCCTGAAGCCCGGCTCAAGTGAGCTGGTGCGTGCACAGGGGACGTTTATGGATGATGCGGAAGTTCAGCGTATCGTCAAGTACTTAAAGGAAGTGGCTGAGCCGCAGTTCCATCCTGAGCTTACAGAGCTCGGGCGGATAGATACTTCGGAGATGGCCAGGGACGAGCTGTTTGACGAGGCGGTTCGGATTATTTTAGAGAGCCATCGCGGGAGCGTGTCGCTGCTGCAGCGCAAACTCAGTATCGGCTATGCGCGTGCTTCGCGGATTATAGAGATGATGGCCGGTGCCGGCATTTTGGGCGAATACAAAGGCAGCCAGGCGAGGGAAGTGCTGATGACACTGAAGGAGTATGAGAAACTGCGCGAGAGGATGGAGGCGGAAGCAGAGGAGGAGAAGGAATCAGACGAGGATGGGGATTCATCCGGGCCGAATTATGTTAGCGAAGGGCAGCACGGCTACGTTGCGGTCGATAAGGAAGCCGATTGATAGCATACGATTGACGATGAAGGAGGAATGAGGGAAGTAAAAAGGCAAAAGTGCGGCATCCCAAAGGGATGTTTTTTTATGCGCAGATTGTGTTTAAAAGGTGGTTTTTAGTGCTGAAAAGGGCATTTTTCAGAAAAAAGGGAAAAAGGTTGATAAAGAGTTTCGAATAAGGTATATTTCCCCTTTCGAAAATGCCCTGTCGCACGGGGTAGCTAAGGCCGTGAAAACGGCCAATGGGGTCAGCAGTTTTCACGGCATGGCTGACTCAAGCCTCCGACAGGGCCAAATCGGCCGGGACAAGACGGTCTCCGTGACATGACAAAGAGCACGAGCGAAAGGTATTTGCGAAATACGCAACTTTGGTATTTTCACGAGAGTTACCCGGTGGTGTAATCGGTAACACAGGAGGTTTTGGTCCTCCCATTCCTGGTTCGAGTCCAGGCCGGGTAGTTAGGAAACCGAAAACTTAAAGTTTAAAATTAAAAAGTAAAAATTAAGGAAATATGACGGGAAGAGCAGCGATAATTTTGGCAGCAGGGATTAGCAGCCGGATGAAGACAAATACGCCGAAGGTTCTGCACGAGGTATGCGGACGGCCGATGCTGGCGTACGTACTGGACGCCTGCCGGGGAGCGGGCGTTGAAAAAATATACGTCGTAGTCGGATTTGGCGCTGAGCAGGTAAAGAAGAAGTTCGAGTCAGATGCCGACGTAGTGTGGGTGCGGCAGGAGCAGCAGAGGGGGACAGCGCATGCGGTTTTGTGCTGCAAGGAACATCTCAATGGTTTTAACGGCGAGACGCTGGTTCTTTGCGGGGACGGGCCATTGATTCGTGCTGAGACGCTCAGGGAAGTCGTAAAAAAGCACGAAGCCGAAAAAGCAGCGGCGACACTGGCAACAGCAATCTTAGACGACCCGACAGGGTACGGGCGCATCTGCAGGGGCGCAGACGGCAATATCACGGCGATTGTGGAGCATAACGACTGCACAAACGAGCAACGGAAGATTAAAGAGGTCAACCCGAGCTATTATGTGTTCGATAACAGGATGCTTTTCGAAGCAGCGGCAAAGGTCAAGCCAGATAATGCCAAGAAAGAATACTATCTGACAGATGCGATTTCGATTATCATAGCGGGCGGGCACAAGGTTGCTGCGGCAGCGGCGCTGAGACCCGAGGAGGCGATGAGCGTCAACACCAATGAGCAGCTTCAGC
>CAIYOL010000046.1 GCA_903927855.1 uncultured Planctomycetota bacterium | reverse complement strand
TTTGTCTTTGACGGCGTTTGTGCAGGTTATGAAATATGCGTATCGCAGGCGGACCTCTCGGCCTGGGGCCAGGCGATAGAATTTTTTCGGCGGGTTCTCCATAAAATCTTCCTGCTCGATATACAATTCCCGCGAGAAGGGGACTTTGCGCACACCGGCGGCGGGGTCTTCGGGATTATTGACCGCATCCATTTCTTCGACCTTATCCTGCGGGAAATTATCAACGATTACTTTAAGCGGCCGAAGGACGGCCATCACCCGCGGGCTGGTCTTATTCAAATCTTCACGCAGGCAGTGTTCCAGCAAAGCGATATCGATAGTGCTGTTGAATTTGTTGACGCCGATAAGCTGGCAGAAATTCCTGATAGCTTCCGGCGAATAGCCGCGTCTTCTCATTCCGCTGAGCGTCGGCATCCGCGGGTCGTCCCAGCCGTTAACAAGACCCTGCTGCACTAACTGCAGCAGCTTGCGCTTGCTCATCACGGTGTAGGTCAGATTCAGCCGGGCAAACTCAATCTGCTGCGGATGGTAAACGCCGACTGCGTCGAGATACCAGTCGTACAGCGGCCGATGATTTTCAAATTCGAGAGTGCAAATCGAGTGGGTAATTCTTTCGATGGAGTCCTCGAAGCCGTGCGCCCAGTCATATGTTGGGTATATGCACCACTTATCACCTGTGCGATGATGACTTGCATGCAGAATCCGATACATAACGGGGTCGCGCATATTCAGGTTCGGGTGCGCCATATCTATTTTTGCACGGAGCGTTTTTGTTCCATCGGGGAATTCTCCCGCCCGCATCCGCGCGAACAAATCAAGATTCTCGCTGATACTTCTGTCCCGGTAAGGGCTGTTTTTGCCGGGCGCGACCAGTGTACCGCGGTATTTAGTGACCTCATCGGCCGACAGGTCGCAGACGTATGCCTTGCCTTTTTTTATAAGGTCAACCGCCCAATTATACATCTGCTCGAAATAATCGGATGCAAAGAACAAGCGGTTCTCCCAGTCCCATCCCAGCCAGCGGACATCCTCGGTAATCGAATCGACGTATTCCTGCTCTTCTTTTTCAGGGTTTGTATCGTCGAACCGCAGGTTGCATTTACCGCCGAATTCCTTTGCGATACCGAAGTTCAGACAAATGCTTTTTGCGTGGCCGATGTGCAGATAGCCGTTCGGCTCAGGCGGAAACCGGGTATTAACGCGCCCTTCCCATTTATTTGTCTTTAAGTCCTCAGCGACAATCGACCGGATAAAGTCGAGTTTGGCTGTCGAATTGTTTGTGCCCATATCAGCAATACCTTTGCGTTTTTAATGCTGAGATTATAGCTATCCGGAACGAAATTAACAGGGGAAAATGCCTTGTCCTGCCTAGCGCACATCTGGCGCAAGCCATACTGCGTATATTCTTGACAATAGGGCCGATATAGCTTAATCTTTCGTCGTTTTCGCGTTTTTCTTGAGGTTTATAATGGTAGTAACCCGATTTGCCCCTTCGCCGACCGGCTATCTGCACGTAGGCGGTGCCCGCACAGCCCTTTTTAACTGGCTTTTTGCCCATCGGGAGGGCGGTAAATTCATACTACGCATCGAAGATACCGACCTCAAGCGCAACACCTCGACTGCCACTCAGCAGGTGATAGACGACCTTCGCTGGCTCGGCATCGAATGGGGCGAAGGCCCCGAAGTCGGCGGGCCGAACGGCCCTTATCTGCAGTCGCAGCGGATGGACATCTACGACAAATACGTAAGGAAACTGCTCGAAGAAAAAAAAGCGTATTACTGCTTCGATACCACCGAAGAGCTTGACGCACTTCGAAAAGAAGCCGAGGCCCAAAAGAAAGGTTTCGTATATTCCCGTCCCGAAAAATTCCCCGACGAGCAGGAGGTCAAAAAAGCCCGTGCTGCCGGTGAGTCTGTAACTGTGCGCTTTGCCGTTCCGCAGGACAGAGCCCTCGTCGTCGAGGATATTGTCCGAGGCGAGGTTACTTTCGCAGCCGGTGAGATGGCTGATTTTATAATACAAAAAAGCGACGGATTCCCGACGTATAACTTCGCCTGCGTGGTTGACGACTACCTGATGAAGATTACGCATATTATTCGCGGCCAGGAGCATCTTATGAACACGCCCGGCCAGCAGGAATTATGGAAAGCCCTCGGTTTCGGCGAGCTTCCTAAATACGCGCACATGTCCGTCACGGTCAGCGAAGGCGGCGGAAAGCTTTCCAAACGCGAACGTCCGAAGGCCCTGCGTAACGTCATCAAGAACAACCCTGATATCAATTTGGAAAAACTTGCCGAGGTCGGCAACATCACACTTGAGGAAGTCAAAGACTTTGCAGCAAACAAGACCATACCCGATATGCCCAGCGTCGACGCGATGGCAGAGTTCCTCGGCGTCCAACTGCCGGAAATTAACGTGGTGGATTTTTTCAGGAGCGGCTATCTGCCGCAGACAATGGTGAATTTCCTCGCCTTGCTGGGCTGGAACCCGGGCGACGACCGTGAAATTATGTCTGTCAAGGAACTGATTGAGAGCTTTGACCTGTCGCGTTTGACAAAGACAAACAGCCTGTTCGACCGCAAGAAGCTCCTCGCCTTCAATACCGAGCACATAAGGATGCAGGGTAGCGGTAAAGTGCTTCCCCATTTCAAAGATTATCTGAAGGTCGTTAACTCTCCGGTTGCAGAGGCAGACGACAAGACGCTGACTAAAATAATAGAATTATGTGCTGGCGCAAGGACCCTGGCTGACATCGAGCGCAAAAGCAGATTCCTGTTTTTAGATAACGACCAGATAGAGTACGACGAGAAAGCAGTTAAGGACGTCTTGCTGAAAAATGACGGCCTAACTGTCTTAAAAATAGTTCGGGATAAACTCGCCGCTATGGAGCAATTCACCGTGGAGAATATCGAGTCTGCGCTGCGAGGCCTGGTTGAGGAAAGAAAGGTGGGTCTCGGTAAAATCGCCCAGCCCCTGCGTGTCGCTTTATGCGGCAGCACCATCAGTCTGCCGATTTTCGACGCCGCCCAGATATTAGGCAAAGAGAAAACTTTAGCCCGGATAGATAATACGTTGAAAGGAAACCGGTAAATGTCATTATTAGTAACCGGCTCGATAGCGATTGACAGCGTTAAGACGCCTTACGGGGTCAGCGAGAATTGTCTGGGCGGATCGGCGATATATTTCAGTATGGCGGCCAGTTTCTTCGACCCTGTTCGTTTGGTCGGCGCCATCGGTCCGGATTGCCCCTTTGATTTGGCGAAAGTTTTCGCCGGCAGAAACGTGGATTTAACGGGTCTGGAAATTAGAAAAAACAGCAAGACCTTCCGCTGGGCTGGGACATATCACGAAGATATCAACAAAAGGACCACCGACAGGCTCGAATTAAACGTCCTCGCGGAAAAGCCCCCGAAAGTGCCCCGTGCATACAGAGACAGCAAATTTGTCTTTCTCGCAAATACCGCGCCGGCTCTTCAGCTTGAACTGCTCGAACAAGTTGATGAGCCGTCCTTCACAGCTGCCGATACGATGGATTGCTGGATTCGGGAACAACGGGACGATTTGGAAGTGCTGCTTAAAAAAATCGACTGCCTTATTATCAACGAAGACGAGGCAAAAATGCTGGCGGATGAAAATAACCTCATAAAAGCGGCCGATGCTATTCTAAATATGGGGCCGAGTATTGCGGTCGTCAAAAAAGGTGAATACGGCTCGATACTCTGCAGCATCGCAGAGAGATTTATACTGCCGGCCTTTCCGTCCGCCGACGTCAAAGACCCTACAGGCGCAGGCGACAGTTTCGCGGGCGCATTTATGGGATATCTTGCACAGACCGGAAAGAGTGATTTTGAATCCTTAAAACAGGCGGTTGCCTACGGCACGGTAGCGGCCTCTTTTACGATTTCCGAATTTTCGTTAGCCGGCCTGACCTCGATAAGCAGGACCGATATAGACGGCAGGTTAAAAACCCTGCGGAAAGTAACGCAGTTCTGAGGGCGATGCGCGATGCGATGCTTTATAGCAATAGATATTGATAAGGAAATCAGAATCGCATTGGGCGATTTGCAGAAGAAGTTGCGCAGCGGCATCGATGTAAAAAAAGGCGACATCAACTGGGTGAACCCGGACAACATACACCTGACTTTGAAATTCCTTGGCGAAATCAGTGAAGAGAAATGCGAAAAAGTTAAGGCTGCACTCGATAT
>CAIYOL010000045.1 GCA_903927855.1 uncultured Planctomycetota bacterium | reverse complement strand
CATCCTGTCGCAAAACCATCGGCATTAGGTAATAGCTTTTTGGGTTTTTCGGGGTCTACGTTAGCTACATCAAAACGCTGGTAAGGGTACTTTGGTGATATAGGCGCCATTGCGGCAGCTGTGAGCAAAACGCCGGATACGATAAGACCTGCGAAAATCCCAAACACAACGCGTCCGATACGCTCGGGCAGAAGTCCCAAATCAACCGGCTTGCGAGTCAGCTGGGCGGCGGCTGTCTGCAGAACGGCAAAAGCCAAAATGAACAGCAGTGCAAAAGAGAGCGAGTATGCCCAAGGCCCAAAGGTTTTTAAAACATTTGCCAAAAGTTCGAAGTAGCCAAAGGCAACTACACTTGCGCAAATGGATGTTATTACCGCAATAAATGATTTAACCAGCGTACCCTTCAGATACTGATAAGCGACACAGCCTAAAATAATCAACACTACAAGTAAGCTGCCCATTATAACATCTCCAAATTATCAACGATGAGTCAGATAATCACGTCTGAAATTTTTCAAACTTTATGTCTTTATTCCGGTTTTTTCGTTTTCTGCTTCTCAGAAGTTGAAAGCGCTCTGACCATTTCATCTATTGCAGTTGTTCCAGCAATGACCCTTCTCAGTGCCTGTTCCTGCAAATAAAGCATTTTAGACCGTCTGAACTGTGTACTGATTTCTGCCAATGACTGTGATTGTCTTATGACGTTTTTTAATTCGTCATTTATTATTATAGTTTCGAATACACCCATTCTTCCGACAAAACCCGTTCCCTGACAATTTTCGCAGGTTGAAGGTTTCCCGCGTTTGTCATACACCACTTTGCCGGCACGGTAAAGCACTTTTGCTTTGTCCGCAGGGATGTTGAACTTCCTGAGAAGCTCCTTATTGGGTTCATATGCTTGTTTGCATTGTTCACAAAGCTTTCTGAGGAGACGCTGGTTACTTATGCCCAAAAGGGTATCAGTGGCAAGATTCCTGTTGCCGACTAATTTCATCCATTTTCCGATTGCTCGTATCACGTCATCCGCCTCGAGTACAACATATACGATTTTGCCGTCTTTAGCAGCTGTACATGCGATTTGGGCTGTTTCGCTATCCGCGCAGTCAGCAACACCAACAATGTCCGGCTCCATTCTCACCATCGCCTGCAACCTTTTGGCGTATGTAGATGTTCCGGTATCACTGAGCCCGAAGATGTTTTGAGTTATATTCGGCAGTTCGGCAGAAGGTTGTATTTCAAGGGTACTTATACTGTAAAGAAAGGGGTCATGGTTTCTGAGCAGTGCATAAAAAGTGCTTGTTACACCGCTTTTTTTAGGTCCAGCTACGATAAACAGACCTTGTTTGGCCTCGCGAATGCTATTCAACTGTTCGTATTGTTCGGGCATCAGGTTTATCTCAGCCAGCTTTGTTACACTCTGTTTGGTCATTTGTTTAAGTTTGATTTGCTCCCCCGCGGTTGAACCTGCGGTGGCTATTTCCCAGTCGGTATTCTTTTCGTTCTGGTGGATTCTGAACTTACCTTTTTGTGGTTTTCGCTTTTCCTCCGGGTCCAAATCAGCAAGATTTTTTAGAAAGCGACTGAAATATTCCATGCGGTCCTTAGCTACATCCGGCTGTTTCAATGCCGTACCGTCAACATAGTAAGTCACGTTGTAGTTCTGCTGGGTGGAGGAAAACACAACATCGCTTGCCCTTTTCCAGATAGCATCTTTGAGAATCTCATAGGCTGTTTTATAGCCGAAGAATTCCGGCGTTCTGGGTTCGGGCAAAGGAACTTCATTGTTATTGGCCGTTATAAAAAGAAAATCTTCGATGGCATCGAGCTTTTTTTCTCCTTTGCTGAACAAGCCTTTGATGTGTTCTGCAGTCAGGACGCGGTTAAATTCCGGAACTCTGGCATTGCGGTGCATTACATAACTGATAGATGTCGCTGTTACAGCAATCAGATAAAACAGCATACCGATAATGAAAACAGGCGTAACGAGCCAAATTATTACTGCTGCGGCTCCGGCACTAAAAACAACAGCTGTCCAGAAAACTTCTTTGGTTCCGATGTTCTTGGCATCCTGATATACCCAGGTGAGCAGCGGCAACCATGGAAAAAACAAAAGCAAAAAGATAAGAAATTTAACTATAGATACGTAGCCGCCGTATTCAACAGAGGCTATCAATAAACCTGTCATAAAACACTCCATTTACGAAATTGTATATTAAACTCACAGGATACCAGTTGTGTCCGCCCTGATACCCTTTAGCGCCATTTTTAATTCTTCTGCATTTGGTGCGTACTTATATGCCTCCCTTGGCTCTATGCTTCCGTCCATTATTAGTTTAATGAGATTATCTGTAATATCCTGCATACCTTCCTCCTTAGAGTTTCGTATAACGTTTGGCAAATCGGCCTCACGCCCTTCGGAAATCAGTTTTCTGACAGCTGGGTTTGCAAGAAGAATCTCAACAGCGGGTATTCTGCCCACGCCTTCCTTGATGCTCGGCAGCAGTACCTGGCTAACGATGGCCCTAATAGTCAAGCTCAAGGTTTGTCTTGCCAGGTCTCTTTCGTTTTGAGGGAAGAGGTCTAATAGCCGCTGCACAGCATGGGCGGCATTTGCTGAGTGTATTGTTCCAAAAACAAGATGGCCGGTTTCTGCAGCCCTCATCGCAGCCGTTACGCCTTTGGAATCGCGTATTTCGGCAATATAGATTACATCGGGGTCCTGTCGCATCAGATATTTTAAGGCCTTATCAAAATCTTCTACGTCAATGCCGATTTCTCTCTGCGATACGATTGCTTTTTTGTCCTTAATCAGATATTCGATTGGGTCTTCGACTGTAACTATGTGGCAGGAGCGGGTGCGGTTTATGTAGTCTATCATCGCCACAATTGTTGTGGTTTTGCCACAGCCGGTAGGACCCACTGCAAGAACCAGCCCCTGCTTACTATCACATATTTTCCCCAGTATCGGCGGCAGGTTCAAACTTTCAAACGGCAGGATTTCAGTGTTTACCCGTCTTGCTGCAAGACTAATTATGTTGCGCTGGCGAAACACATTTATTCGGAATCGGTCTTCATCGCCGATTTCGTGTGCGAAGTCGACGGTACCGCTCTTGCGGAAAATCTCTTTCTGTTCCGGACTGAGTATCTCAAAGACCATCAACTCCATTCTCTCCTTGGTCATTACTTCGCCGGTGGTGTCTTTCAGCAGTCCTTGAATGCGTAATTTCGGCGGCTGGCCGACCTTCAGGTGCAGGTCGCTCGCCTTAGTTTTGATAGCAACCCTGAAGAACTTGTTTAACGCCGGCTCATTATCAGGATTCGGGTCTTTACTGATAGGTTCTTTCGTAGCCATTGTTAGATCTTTTGCCCTGCCTATGGT
>CAIYOL010000044.1 GCA_903927855.1 uncultured Planctomycetota bacterium | reverse complement strand
CCGCTGACATCGCCGTTCGAATAGCAATTGCTGATATTGCCGTAGTGGTTCCATCCCAAGAAGCCGCCGATTTGACGTGCACTATCTCCGCCGGTGACATTGCCCGTTGCAAAGGAATTGCTGATGGTGCTGTAGTGGTTGTATCCCACGAGCCCGCCGAGGCAAGTTGAATTATTTCCACCGGTGACATTACCTGCTGCATAGGAATTGCTGACACCGCCGGCAACAAATCCCACCAGGCCGCCGAGGTAATCTGAGTCGTTTCCGCCGGTAACGGCTGCCGTTGAACAGCAGTCGCTGACAGCACCGCCGGACTCATTAAGTCCCACCAGGCCGCCGAGGTAATCTGAATTAATTCCACCGCTGACAGCGCCTTTCGAAGAACAATTACTTATAGCGCTGCCGGTGTCGTTAAGTCCCACCAGCCCACCGAGGTAGAATGAACCATCTCCGCCAGTAATATTGACATCTTCAAGACGGAGGTTTTTTATCTCACCGGGGGAATTAATGTCCCCGAACAGGCCTAAATAATCATTTCCGGCGCCGCCGGCGTTTATGATCAGATTGCTGATTGTATGGCCGTTGCCGTCGAAAACGCCGGTGAAGGCGGTCCCATTAAAACCTGTAGAGTTTAAGTTGTTCGTATCACGTGCAATTACGGCCGTGGTAAAATTATGGGAGGCAAGGTCAATATCAGCCGTAAGGATGAAGCATTTGTCATAGTCTTTTACCCTTGCCGCCATCTCCAGCAGCTCCGCAAGTTTGCTGATTTGGTACGGGTCCCCGAGGGTGCCTGAACCGTGCGGGTATCTGGCATGAACGGAACCTGGCAGGATGAAAAAAGACAATAAAAGAATCGCTATCGCAGGTATTTTACCGGTATTCATTTTACACCCTCATATTATTTCCTTTTGTTTTCTGGCAAACAATGAATTATATCCAAACTACACCTGCTCTGTCAATGACTTTCCGGCGGCGATGGCTTCAGCTGGGCGCAATGGGAAATTTCTGGGGCGTGAGCTGCACGTATATCAGGGGTAATCAGCAGCCAAGTTCAATCCTACTGCTAATGCAGAAGGATTCTAACGTCACCAAGATGGAGATTGTTATCCGGAATGTTAAGGTCCTTATACGAACGAATTCCTGTATTGTCTTTAATCTTGAGGGTCTTGATGTAGCCGGAGGCGAGGCCAAAAACTACGCCGCTATTGTCAGTCTTCGGATAAGCAAGATAAGCACTTAGAACCTGTGCGGCTGCGAAGTTGCTGTTGATGACACTATTAGGCTCGCTTTTGATTCCGTTTATCTTAATGCTCTTAATTACAGCCTGGTTAACATAATCTATATCTGTATTCGGGTCGGGCAAATCCAAAACGCCGTCTGCAGCGTTCACGTCACTTGTGGCAGTAACACCCGCAAAGCAGCTTGAATCATCGATTGCGCCCGCTGTTACCGTGCCGATGTTTCCAGACGATGTTATTTGAGTTTTACTAATCCATTCCTTGGCGGTAAGGGTGCCGAGAGCGAGTATCTTGTTGTTCGGTTCCTGAGTAAAGGTCAGAGAAGCATGCACGACGTTCGCAGCGGAGATACTTTTAACAGATTTACACTCCCACGTACCTGAGAGTATGCCGGCGACCTTAACAGTATTGGCAGTACCATCTTTCAGTGTGATATCGACATTCAAATCGCCACGTAAGCCTCGTTTTTTGTCGCCTATGGTTGTGATGCTGCCGAGCGACGTGGCGTAGATAACCCCGCTGGGCCAGTTCGTTGCCGTCAACGTTTTTATGGGCATATTGCTATCTATCGTAAGGTCGCTGACCTCGTCAAACTTCATAAGCGTGCCGGCCTTGGGGTCGGAAGACGCGCCTATGGTTATCGTGTGGTCGTCTGCAACATCATCGAGAGTAAGTGTGCCGAGCGAGCCGTTAACTGTGATGTTGCTCCGCAGGTCGGTTGTTTTGGCTGTGATGCCCTTCAGCGGTCCATCTGAAATGATGTTGCCTACGCTTGTCTCGGTCTTGCCCTTTGTCGCAATCGTCAGAAGAGACTTTACCGTCGTACCGTAAAGCTCGATTTGCCCGAAGTTTTTTCTACCCCTGACCTGGCCGTATCCGCCGCCTGTCAGACTGAACGTAGCGGTAACACCGTTGGCGTCGGCGGTTGTTAACTTGACGTTTTTACCATTGATATTGCCGAACATCAGCGGGTCTAAATCTCCCTTGAGGCCTAAACTGTGATTGCTGCCCGCCGCGATGGCCACAAAACCTGCATTCGGGTCAGGGACATTGCACTGGCCTGAGTTGTTATGTCCCCATGCTACAATAGAGCCGTCCGACTTCAGGCCCAAACTGTGTGATTCGCCTGCCGCGACGGCAACAAAGCCGGTATTAGGGTCAGGGACATCGCACTGGTTGTAACCATTGTCTCCCCAGGCCACAATTGAGCCATCCGACTTGAGGCCCAAGCTTTGCAAGTAGCCTGCGGCGACGGCCGTGAAACCAGTATTGGGGTCAGGGACATTGCACTGGCCGGAGCTGTTTCTCCCCCAAGCCACGATTGAGCCGTCCGCCTTAACGGCTAAATTGTGATAGTAACCCGCGGTGACGGCGATGAAACCGGTATTGGGGTCAGGGACATCGCATTGGCCGTCGTCGTTTTTCCCCCAAGCCACAATTGAGCCGTCCGACTTAAGGCCCAAGCTGTGCAAGTAGCCTGCGGCGACGGCCACAAAACCAGTATTGGGGTCAGGGACATCGCACTGGCCAAAAGAATTGTCTCCACAGGCCACGATGGAGCCATCCGATTTCAGGCCTAAGCTATGATACCCTCCCGTCGCAACGGCCTGGAAACCAGTATTAGGGTTAGGGACAGTACACTGGCCATAAATATTGTCTCCCCAGCCGACAATAGAGCCGTCCGATTTCAAGCCTAAACTATGATGCTCGCTCGCAACAACGGCGACAAAACCGGTATTCGGCAAAGGGACATTGCACTCGCCGTAAGTGTTGTCTCCCCAGGCCTTGACAGGCATCGTGTCCTTAACGGCTAAAATGTGGTTGCCGCCCGCAGCGACGGCCGTAAAACCGGTATTGGGGTCAGGGACATCGCACTGGCCGTCATCGTTGTCTCCCCAAACCACAATCGAACCATCCGACTTCAGGCCCAAACTGTAATATGCGCCCGCGGCGACGGCCGTGAAACCAGTGTTGGGGTCAGGGACATTGCACGGGCCGGGATCGTTGCCCCAAGCCACGATTGAGCCGTCCGACTTAAGACCTAAACTATGATGCTCGCCCGCGGCAACGGCGATGAAACCGGTATTGGGGTCAGGGACATTGCACTGACCCTCTGAACTTCTTCCCCAGGCCACAATAGAGCCGTCGGCTTTAAGGCCTAAACTATGATACTCGCCCGCGGCGACGGCGATGAAACCTGTATTCGGCAAAGGGACGTTGCATTGGCCGTCGTCGTTGTTTCCCCAGGCCACAATGGAGCCGTCTGACTTCAGACCTAAACTGTGCACACCACCCGCGGCGACGGCGAGGAAACCGGTATTGGGGTCGGGGACATCGCACTGGCCATCACCATTGAGTCCCCAAGCCACGATGGAGCCGTCCGACTTAAGGCCCAAACTGTGATAATAGCCCGCGGCGACGGCCACAAAACCCGTATTTGTTGCAGGGACATTGCACTGGCCGTTCCAGTTGGCACCCCAGGCCACAATGGAGCCGTTCGACTTAAGGCCTAAACTGTGGTCATGGCCCCCCGCGACGGCCACAAAATCCGCATTCGGGTCAGGGACATTACACTGGCCGTCCTCGTTGTTCCCCCAACCGATGACCTCAGATGCCTGCAGGGCGGTTGACGCAAGAATTGCCGTTAAGAAGATTACTGTAAAGATGTGTTTTTTCATTTTATTTTCCTCTCGAAAGAATGTAATTTGTCCTCATTTTTAAGCCATTGGCATACGGCTCCATGGGAGTTACGGGTATCATTATTAACAAGTCCGACCTAAAAGCAAGGAAAAATCCAAAAGATCCGGGATAGGAAGGCAATTTTGCCACTGGTTGTGATTAGTCGTTAGTGAATAGTCAATAGTCGTCGGCTTGTTGAGTGCGGCAGAGTTGGTTTGCCGAGACAAGATGCCTACTGGGCGCAAGGCAAAAACTTTTTATGTTATGGAAGCGCGACCTCGTCAGACTCGTTGAAGCCGGCGAATGATACGCCGAAATCAACATCTCCAAGACCAGTGGGAATATTTGTGTTCTTAATTATCAGTGTGAAAGAACACTTATTGAAGTCGAACGTGGCAGCGGCAATACCGCCTTCCGTCACGTTGGCTTTTGTGCAGGAGAATTTGCCCGTGCCTGCTTTGAGGCCCGCAGGGATGGTAAAGGTCTGTGTGTCCAAAGTAATAAGGAGACCAGCGCTGATTCTATCAGCCATACTTACATTTGGGTCTTCAACTGCGAAGGCACCGCTAACCGATAACTGGTCGCTGTTGGCTTTTTTATTATTTTGCTTAACCGTGCATTTGTCGACCCTGAGGACGTTCCTGACTTCTGTCATCAATTGGATTGGTACCGGCATCTTTCCGTTGACGAGCGTTTCATTCATCTGCACAGGGCCAAAGTAATCACCGACTTCAATTAACAAAGTCGCCGGACAATCGAAACCTGAGAGGTCAATGTTGCCTGCTGAAAATGAGAATTTATGGGTCTTAGTATCATAAGTGAAAGATTTTTTTACGCCGCCTATGGTCTTCGAATAATTGTATTTGCCCTTTTTGAAGGTATTGGCGTCGACAGGGAAGGTGTGAACACAGGGATTGACTAAATATTTCGAGTCAACGGTAACCTTGACGATGGGACTATTGGGGTCGCTGAAGTCATCGTCTGAGGCACCCATATTCCCTGAAAGGGAAATCTTATCGGTGCTGGGTTTACTGCCTGCAGTAACGGTGCATTTGGTAACGTCGACCTGCCAGGTGAGTTTGGGGTAGCTGACGCCTTTGTTTATCCACCATATATCATCAGTACCGTCTGCGTCTCCGGCAACGAAGTCAAAGCCGACGAAGCTTTTTTGCTGTTTCATCTGCTTATCCGTCAGCCGTGCTGCGCCAGATATATCGTTCGGCCCGCTGGTGATGAGAAAATAGCAATCGTTAATATCGCCATCGTTTTCTCCCGCCAGTCCGTCGAAATCACTTGAACCTACAACAACAGTAACAAGGCCTGCCGAATAGCATTTATCGATGCCTCCTTTATTCCGTCCGACGAGTCCGCCGATGTAGTAAGCGTTCGTGACGCTGCCT
>CAIYOL010000043.1 GCA_903927855.1 uncultured Planctomycetota bacterium | reverse complement strand
TGCAGGAAAACCAGACGGCTGCCGAGACGGCACAAGCAGAAATACAAAACTGCAGCGAACAATCCCGGGAAGCCCAGATGGATATTCTCAACTGCGAAGCAACGGTGTCGGAGCTGTTTGTTGAAAAGGAGAAAAACCAGCAGAGCAACAGCTTGCTTCAGGAAAAAATAGAAAAACTGCTCCAAGAACGAAACCAGACAGAACAATTGCTTCGCCAGAAAAGGGCTGAGCAAAGCGAGGTCGAGTCAGTAATTGGCGGACTTAAAATAGAATTGAGCCAATTAGAGGTAAAGAGAGAAGACCTTGCTGAAAGAGTGCGGGATGAGCTGCAGATTGATTTGGCTGCGGCCTACGAGAATTACAAGGAAAGCCAGGTAAACTGGGAGAAAGTAAGAGAAGAAATCGCCGACCTTCGTGGCAAGATTGAACGGCTCGGCAACGTAAATGTGGATGCGATAGCTGAGCAGGAAGACCTCGACAAACGAAATGAATTTTTAAGTAGTCAAGTAGAGGATTTGAACAAAAGCAAAGCCCAACTGCAGCAATTGATAAGCCATCTTAACAAGAAAAGCAGAGAAAGATTCAAGGAAACTTTCGAGGAAATCAGAATTAACTTCCAGCAGGTTTTCCGCAAGTTGTTCGGCGGAGGTAAAGCCGACATAGTCCTTGAGGACACCGAAGACATACTCGAGGCGGGAATAGAGGTAATAGCGAAACTTCCCGGCAAAGAGACAATGAGCATATCATTGCTCAGTGGCGGCGAAAAAGCATTGACAGCGATTGCGCTGCTATTTTCGGTTTTCAAGACAAAGCCGTCGCCGTTCTGTTTCCTGGATGAAGTTGATGCCCCGCTGGACGAGGCAAATAATGAGCGTTTCAATATGCTGTTGCAGGAATTTCAAAAGGAATCACAGTTTGTAGTAATCACCCACTCGAAGCGCACGATGAGTATTGCAGAGGTGCTGTTCGGGATAACTATGCAGACACGAGGGGTGAGCAAGAAGATAAGTGTCCGGTTTGACCAAGTAGACGAAGAAACCGCTGCGGTGGCATAATCATGAAGAAGTGTCCATTTTGTGCAGAGGAAATTCAGGATGACGCGGTGAAATGCAAACATTGCGGCGAGTTTCTAATTGATGCGGAGCTGAAGGGGCTGAAGAAGAACACCAATCCTGAATGGTACCACAGGACGCCAATGACAATTCTCTTGATAGCATTCCTAGGGCCTTTTGCGATTCCGTTTATATTGAAAAATCCACAATATAACAGCACCCGCAAGACAATCTGGGTAGTTGTAACTATTGTGTTTACCATATTAGTTATATTGGCACTTATAGCGCTTATTATTCTTTACTTTTGGCTTATGGGGCGGATTGAAAAATTCGGAGTGTAAACTTCTGAATACAAATCTTATTACCTGCCTTTACAGTAATTTAATGAAGCAGGTCGAGGCGCTGAGGATTAGTTAACATAAGAATTTTTGAAGCATTCCTTTGAAAACATCACATTAAGTGGTAAAATCAGCACTTCCTATTGTGTGATTTGTAAGAGCTAACGATGGTAGAAAAATTTGATAAATATATCTTAAAAAACGGCATGGTTGT
>CAIYOL010000042.1 GCA_903927855.1 uncultured Planctomycetota bacterium | reverse complement strand
CGACCGGCAACGTCGAACTGGTATTCAGGGAAAGATTTACTCGGTTTGAAAATGACTCTTATGCGTCTGCTGAAGGCGAAATCAAGGACGGCGTGCCGTTTTAAGGGAAACTAATTTCCGCCTGAGGCGGATAAAATTGAAAGGAATCAATGAAAAAGTTTAACAGCCCACTACTTGCCGTTTGCTGTTTGCTGTTACTTACCCCATTGTTATTGCTTTCACAGCAAGAAGCTAACATGGTACAAGAAGCTAACCTGGCGCAAGAAGCGAACACGGTGGCAACCTCGGGCGACAGCAATTCCGCTCAGGGCGAGGCCTTGCCGACAGGCAAGTTGCCTATCGGCAGCATCGTCACGGCGGGTAACGTCAGCATCAGCAACGATAAGATTTTGTCGAAGATTCGCAGCAGAGTCGGCCAGCAGTTTGACGCCGCCGTTGCTGCTGAGGACGCCAAGCGTATAGCGGAACTAACCGGTGTCGAATACAGCTATTACAATACTGCCGTTGTTGATAATAAAATCCAGCTGACTTTTGTTGTTGTCGAGAGGAATATCGTCAGGTCGATTGTTTTTAAAGGCAACCGCAAGTATTTATCCAAGACACTGACGGGCAAACTTCCCTTTAAGAAAGGCGATTACCTCGAACCAGCTATGGCCGAAGCCGGAAGAGCAATCATTGCCGAATATTATCGGGGAAAGGGATTTGCTTTTGCCCAGGTGAGCTTATACGCCGAAGAGTTATCGAAAGGAAATGTGGTTTATACTGTTGACGAAGGGTCAAAGGTCAGGATAGCAGCTGTGAAGTTCAGCGGCAATAAGGCTTTGAAAACCAGCTCGCTTCAAAATGTAATAAAGACGAAGAAAACGAAAATGGTTTTTTTCCAGGGCCAGTACACCGAAGAGAAAGTGTCTAAGGATGTTACAAGGCTGCAAAACATCTATTACAATAGGGGTTTTTTAGACGCCAACATAACAGCAGGACAAGAATTTACCGAAGATAAGAGCAAAGTCCGTATCACTTTCACAATTAATGAGGGGCAGGCCTATACCGTTGAGGATATTGCCATCACAGGTAACGAGCACTTCGACGCAGAACGGTTGCGGTCGAAGCTGGAATTAAAACAGGGGAAAATCTATAACAAGCGTAAAGCCGATTCGGATATTGACCAGATACTTAAGCTTTACCGTGAAGAGGGCTTTATCGATGCGAAGGTCGAGCAGAACATCAAGTTTATTTCTAAAGATAAGGTCGATGTCGAATTTGGGATAAAGGAGGGGGAGCGTTTTCGAATCGGCCGGGTTAATATAACCGGCAACGAACAAACACAGGACAAGGTGGTGCGGCAGGTGCTGAATGAATATGATTTCATGCCTGGGCGGTGGTATAACGCTGATATAGCTCGCGGAGACGGCAGCGGTGAACTTGAAAAAGAGGTGAAAAGAATGGTAGTTGCTGAATCGGCGACTATTACGCCGCGGGGAGAAACGGCCGGCCAGAAGGATGCAGATGTGAGCATTATCGAGGGCCAGACCGGTATGGTGATGCTCGGAGCCGGCGTGACGAGCGACAGCGGCATGATAGGACAATTGATTTTTGAGCAGCGAAATTTCGACATCAGAGATAAGCCGAAGAGCTTTAGCGAGTTTATCACGGGACAGGCATTCAAAGGCGCAGGGCAAACTTTGAGAATTTCTCTACAACCGGGGACGGAAGTCAGTGAATATTCGGTTAATTTCACCGAGCCATACTTTCGGAACAAGCCTATAACTCTTGAAGTGGGAGGCTCGAGTTGGACTAGAGGCAGAGAAAGCTATGACGAAGACAGGCTGAAGGGATATGTGGGTTTCGCGAAGCGATATAAAAACCACTGGGTCAGGAGTCTCACCTTTAGAGCTGAAAATGTTACCATTGACAACCTCGATCACGACGCCCCCAAAGAAATAAGGGACGTTAAAGGCGATAACATGCTTATGGGAGTCAGACTTGGCGTCGGAAGGGACCTCACCGACGACAGGTCTAATCCGACCAAGGGCCATAGTTTTGAAATTGGTTACGAACAAGTTGGCGGCGACCATACTTTTGGGATATTGAGCGGCGTTTACAGACGGTACCGAGTGATCTCTGAGGATTTGGCTGAGCGGAAAACGGTTCTGGCAACTAAGCTGCTTGGGGCGAGTGCGATAGGCGATGCACCGCCTTTTGAGAGATTTTATACCGGCGGCACGGGCACTTACGGCATGAGAGGTTTTGCATACCGAGGCGTAAGCACCAGAAGCGGCCCCGACGATGACCCGGTAGGCAGTGAGTGGCTGTTTCTGGCCAGCGCCGAGGTGATAAAACCTTTGTCGAGTGATACTTTTTCGGCATTATTTTTCGTTGACAGCGGAATGATTGATTCGGGCGGCTACCGTGCATCGGTGGGGACAGGTATACAGATACTAATACCTCAGTGGTTTGGACCTGTTCCGATGAGATTAGAGATTGCTGCGCCGCTGATGAAAGACGGAAAGGACGATACACAGGTTTTAAGTTTTTCTGTAGGGAGATTATTTTAAACACTCAACAGACAATCAAAGAAGTATATAGAAAGGTTCAAGTTATGAAGACGAAGGACATTGTTTTAATAGTGCTGTTTTCTGCGGTAGTTTCGGCGGCGGTCAGCTACGGGTACGCCAAGCTCAAAAAGGATGCTCAGCCCATACAAAAAGATGTTGCCGGGCAGGAGAATACCCTTGTTAAAGTGGAAGAACTCACCAAGGAAATAGAAGGCTTAAAGACCGATTTAAATACCCTTAAGCTCGGCGGCAAGGATTACACCAAAGAGATACAGGAAATAGTAAAGAAGCAGACCCAGTTGCAGTCCGAACCCAAACAATCCGGTGCCGGACTGAAGGTTGCGGTTGTCAGCATTCGGAAAATATTTGAGGACTGTAAGAAAAGTACCAGCTACAGACAAGAGGCTATCGCTGAACAGGACAGAATTGTTGCGGAATTAGATAAACTTTCCAAGGAAATCGAAGCTGAAAAAGCGGGGCTCAAAACGTTGAAAGAAGACAGCAGTGATTATGCAGTGAGCGCGCAGGGATTGCTCGAAAAGCAGGCCGGCTATCAGGCTAAACGAGAATTTTACAAGCAGCAGATGGAACTTAGAGATAAATTGTGGACGAAAGATATTTATCAGGACATTTTGCGGATAGCCAGTGAGATTGCGAAAGAAAAGGGACTGGATTTGGTACTTAGAGAGGATGAGATAGATTTTTCTGAGACGAATGCCAGCGAGCTTGGGCTGGCCATGAGGGTGCAGAAAGTGCTATATAGTGGAGGCTGTTTAGATATCACCGACGAGATAACAGCCAGGCTGGATGCGGAAAAATAGTTTTGAGTTATAGCTGAAACTCAAGATTAAAAACTCAAAGCTAAAAGGGTTCGGGATGAAATTGACGGTTGCACAATTGGCTGAGCGGGTTGGCGCCGAGTTAGTTGGCGACGGCTGCGGACAGATAATCGCTGTGGGATCGATAGAGACGGCCGGCGCAAACGATGTTACTTTTATTACGAATGACAGGCACATAGCTCGACTGGAAAAGTCCGGTGCAGGAGTTGTTATCGCCGGCAAACGTATCGCTGGTTTGGCCAAGCCGCAATTGATTGTTAAAAATGTCGATGCGGCCCTGATAGAGACGTTGAAAATTTTTGCACCAAAGCTAAAAGCCGCGGCTGAAGGAATTGCCCCAACGGCAAAAGTGGGGCAGAATGTAAAAATAGCCAAGGGCGTTTCCGTTGGGGCTGGTGCAGTAATTGACGATGGAGCTGCTATTGGTGAAAACAGCGTAATTGCCGGCGGGTGCAAAATAGGCGAGAATTCTAAAGTCGGTAAAAATTGTCGCCTTGACAGCAATGTTGCTGTTTATCACAACTGCACAATCGGCGATAATGTGATTATTCAAGCCAACAGCACTATCGGCTCAACCGGTTTTGGCTACTCATTTATCGACGGCAGCCATAGACTTATTCCGCACAACGGCGGAGTGGTGATAGAAGACTTTGTCGAGATAGGAGCTAACTGCTGCGTTGACAGAGCTAAGTTCGGAAACACCATAATCGGAGCCGGGACAAAAATAGATAACCTTGTGCAAATCGCACATAATGTAATAATCGGCAAATGCTGCTTGGTAGCGGCGCAGGTGGGTATCTCAGGCAGCTGCAGAATCGGCGACGGCGTTGTGCTGGCCGGGCAGGTTGGTCTGGTGGATAATATAGAGATAGGAAACGGCACTATGATTGGCGCACAGGCGGGTGTTATGAGCGGTACCGAAGCCGGCGCAAGATTGCTCGGTTCGCCGGCAATGGACATCAGAGATGCAATGAAAGTATTTGGTTTGATGAAGCGTTTGCCGAAACTGGCTGAGTCGCTAAAGCAACTGCATAAGAGGATAGAAATACTTGAAGCTGCAGAAGACGATAAAAAGTGAGGCGAGGGTATCCGGCAAGGGTATGTTTGGCGGCGAGGAGGCGGAAGCTGTTTTTCGTCCTGCTCCTACGGACAGCGGAGTGGTTTTCGTGCGCACCGATATTGCCGAGCCGGTGCGGATTAGCGCCGTTGTTACGAATGTTGCTGAGCGAGGCCGACGCACGACATTAAAAAAGGGTCCTGTGAGCATAGAGACAGTTGAGCATTGTTTGGCTGCAGTCAGTGCGCTGGAGATAGATAATCTGATTATAGAAGTTGAAGGCCCAGAGATGCCGGCCCCGGACTGCAGCAGCGCCGAGTATTTCAAGGTTCTCAAGCGGAGCGGGCTGGTTGAGCAGCCAGAGAAGCGCAAAGAATTTGTTATTAGTGAGCCGGTCAGTATTACCTCTGGTGATGCGTCGATATATGCCCTGCCGTATTCGGATGACAGTTTAAATATTACCTACGACCTCGATTACAGCGGTCATACGGGTATTGGCAGGCAGATTTTCAGTTGCACGGTGACGCCGGATGGTTTTGAGAAGCATCTGGCGCCGGCCCGAACTTTTTTGTTAGAAGCAGAGGCGAAGCAATTTCAATCTCGCGGAATAGGAGCCCATCTTAGCCCTCGTGACATTCTGGTTATCAATTCAGACGGCCCGATTAAGAACAGTTTCAGATTTCCTAACGAGTGTGCCAGGCATAAAATCGTTGATTTGATAGGTGACCTTGCGCTGGCCGGCCGAGCTGTTATGGGAAGAGTGGTGGCCTATAAGAGCGGACATTCATTAAACCAACAGCTTGTAAGAAAACTGTATGAAGCGGCCGAACAGCAGGAGCGAGTGGCAAAGTTCGGAACCGACGCCCTTTTGGATATTCGGCAGATTACCAAGATTCTGCCGCATAGATACCCATTTTTGCTGGTAGATAAGGTGGTTGAAATCGAAGGTGATACGCGAATAAAGGGGATAAAGAATGTAAGCATCAATGAGCAATTTTTCCAGGGTCATTTTCCAGGCACACCTATTATGCCGGGCGTTCTTATCGTAGAGGCGATGGCGCAAATGTCGGGGTTGCTATTCGCACAAAAACTGGAACATGCCGGCAAGCTGGCGGTGCTTTTTAGTATGGATGATGTAAAATTGCGTAAGGCAGTTGTCCCCGGCGACCAGCTTGTCCTTACCGCTGAGACAATCAGGATGAGAAAAAGAACGGCGCAGTGCCAGTGCAAGGCGACCGTAGGCAAAACGGTAGTTGCTGAAGCGCAAATTAAGTTTATGCTTATAGATGAAGAAAAAGTGTAAAAAAACGTGCCCCGTCACATGGTCCTTGTGACCCGCGCGACGAGCGACGAATAGAGGTGAGATACGAAATGATTCAGGTGCATCCCAGTGCAGTGGTCAGTAAAGAAGCCTGTTTGGCTGACGGTGTTGTAATTGGGCCAAATTGTGTTATCGATAGCGGGGTTTCAATTGGTGCCGGCACGGTGCTCGATGCCAACGTAGTGATTAGCAAGGACGTCGAGATTGGCCAGGGCAATCACTTTTTCCCTAATTGTGTGATAGGGGGCAGGCCGCAACTGCTGAACCTTAAAGCAGATGACGAGATTGGAGGGCTTGTCATAGGCGATAACAACACCATCCGGGAACAGGTAACCGTTCATCCGAGTATTTATCGAGGGCAGTTTACGAGAATAGGAAATAACAATCTGCTTATGATTGGAGTACACATCGGACATGACTGCATACTCGAAGATAATATTGTTCTCAGTAACTATGTGCAGATAAGCGGACATTGTAAGATAGAGACGGGGGTTTGGCTCAGCGGTGTGGTTCTGCTGCATCAGTTTATAACTGTAGGCAAATGGTGCTATGCTGCGGGGCTTGCCGGGATTAATAAGGATGTTCCGCCATTTCTCATTGTTAGCGGTCATTATCCGCCGAAAGTTCGGGGCGTTAATAAACGCGGGCTGACCAGGGCCGGTTTGAGCGAGCAGCAACAGCAGAAAATAATGGAAGCGTACAGGAAACTCTATCGCCAGGGCGGAGCGCTGCTGGAAAACGCGAAGGCGATGGAGCAAGAAGACGGACTGGATGAGAACGTTAGAGCTATGCTCGAATCGATAATCAGGAGCAGTGAACAACGATTTAGCAGATACCTTGAGAAGTTCAGGCATTAAAAATCACATACTGTGAAACGTGGGGCGAGATACGGGCCACGAAATGCAAAATACGGAAATAAGAACCGCTGTCATCGGCGCAGGCAAAATGGGGGAGATACATGCGAAGGTATACGACAGTCTGCCGCAAAGCGAATTGGTGGCTGTCGTTGATACGGATATCGATAAAGCCAGAAAGGTCGCCAGAAAATACAAGTGCTCTGCGTTTACAGACAGCAAAGATATATTGGGCAAAGTTGAGGCGGTAACGATAGCAACACCGACAACAGCTCATTATGAATTAGCAAAGCTTTTTATCGAAAACAGTGTATCGGTGATGATTGAAAAGCCGTTGGCATCTAATGTGGGCCAGGGTCATGAGATTGTGGAGCTGGCTAGGGGCCGAGGTGTTGTTGCCGCTG
>CAIYOL010000041.1 GCA_903927855.1 uncultured Planctomycetota bacterium | reverse complement strand
TCTCGCTCCGTTATGACGAGCCCCCAGCCGGCAGAAATGGTGATGCTTGAGCCGCAAATGGTTAAGCCACAGGTGGCTATGCCGCAAGCGGCTGGGCCACAGGTTCAGCCAAAGGCGGAAATACCGCAGACAAAATATCTTTTTGATATTTTATCTGATTATGAAAACCCTGAAAGTCTGAGAAGGGCGATTCTGCATTACGAAATCCTGGGCAAGCCGTTATCGCTGCGAGAACCGTCAGAGCGTTTCATCTAACTGCAGAAGAAGCCTAAGGCAATCATATTGAATAGTTGCGGCCTTGATTTCTGGGCGACAACTAACGTCTCATAATATATGTTATGTTTCATTGGGCTTTTTGGGGCAAACGGCTTAGGTTTGCGTGTTTTTGGCTTTTTGATGCGTTTTATGCTTATCTACAGTTGATTAAGAGCTTGATTAGTTGTGTCCGAAAGGTTATCCCACATAGCGGCAGCTCTATCTAACAGCCCCAGGTTTTGAAGAACTACCGAAATGTTTACCGTCGCATCGGCACAGGTGAAATTATTCTCCAATAAACGGTTGAGATTGATTAGCGACGACGCGAACTTGAGCCTGTCACAATAAAGCAAGGCCACTTTATAGTGCAGCTCAAGCGTGTCCTTATTGAGACAATCAGGACCGATTAACTGCTCCAGTGCGGCCTGCTTTTGGTTTACTTCAAACAGACAGACCGCAAGCTTGCTTCTGGCCCTGGCGTAGGTCGGGTTCATCTCCAAAGCGGCCTGCAATAACTTGACGGCCTCGTTCAGCTTTCCGACACTCATCATTAGAACGGCGAGCCTATAATGCAAATCAGGGTTTTGCTGCCTGCGGGCGAGCTGCTGCTGATGGATACTAATCACCTCCCCGATAAGGTTTATTGAGTCATTCTCAAGCAGGCCGATTGAGTCATTATTAGGTGGCGTATCTATGGTAAAGTCTGTTTTGAACTGCAGAGTGGCTGTTTCAGCAAGCAGCAAAGAGCTATTGGCGTCAATTGCCGCAGCCAGCGATAATGTTACCAAGGCGGCAGAGATATTGCCGGTTAATTTCTGGGCAATTGCAAGTCCGATATATGAATCAACTATCTGGTCATTTATCTCGACCGCCCTATTAAATTGCTGAGCGGCAAGATGTTCTTCGCCTATCTGCAAATAGTGCGTCCCAAGCTTTATAGTAGCATCCAGGAAGCCCGGGCAAATTCGAATCGCATCTTCATAATGTGAAATCGCCTCCGTTTTAGCACCTAACATACTAAGCACATCGGCGTACTTAACGAGCAAGTCAGCCTTTTCGGGCTGTTCCGCCAATAATTCTTCGAGCTTTTCTGCTGCCTCGTGAAGCCGACCATCGGTAATTAACTGATCTAAGCCATCATCTTCAGCGTGAAAATTGTCCGGATGTATCAAGATTGCGGTGTTAAATGTTTCAATGGCTTTTACGTATTTGGCGCCGGCGATATGCAGGTGACCAAGCGCTAATAACGTCGGCAGGTCATCGGGATATTCGCTTCTTAAAAGCTCGTATTCAGCAATGGTCTTTTCCAACTGGCCATTTTTGAAATAAACAGCGGCCAGCCGCTGCCTGGGAAGCTGCAAAAAGTTTTTAAACTTCAGGCAATCCTGATAAAATTCCACAGCTTCAGCTTCTTTGCCGAGGCGTTCATAACAGTGTCCCATCGCATAGAGAGCCATTGTATTGTTCGGCTGACGCAGATAGACCGATTTTAATTCTTCGATGGCGCCATCCAGATGGCTTTCATTCAGACACATAGCCGCCGAAGCCAGTCGGCCGCGTATGCAATCGGGGTTTTCAAAAAGATACAGCCTTAGCTGCTCTCGGGCCGCCTCCACTTTTTTATTACCCATCAGCCCGATGACTTTATTTAGCTGCTGAATCTGCGGAGAATTGCTGCCGTCTTTTGGAGCGGTTATATTCAGCCAGTGCCATATCAGGTCGGCTGTATCGACCGTCATCCCCCTGCCGAGAATTTCCAGTAATCTGCTCATACACCCTCACAATCCAATAAACTAATGTATTGTGCTCCACTGACAAATATCGACTATCGCACCGCGATGGTTAATCAGCGACCGCCTAATTAGTCGTCTGAAAGTCCGTTTTTAGCGGCATAAATGGCGATTATGTGTGATGTAGGGGTTGTTAGGACTCTAATCCGCCTATAGGTGAGACACGGGGCAGATTTGCGGACTTTACCCCCCTGCCACCTAAAAAGCGGCCTGCAAAATCCCTAAAGGCCGCAAATTCAAACCATTTTGATGATGGTGATGAGTCGTTAAAGCAAAGCCTGTAAGTAGATAAAATCAAGCTCTTGCATCTCTCTGCTTTATTATGCGCTCTACTATAAATATTGTAACAAAAGACAATGATAGCAGAACAAGAAGTACATGCACGGGAAGAGTATTTATACAACTCATTATTGGGAGCTTACATTCCTCTTTGCTCAATTTATCAGCGTCCGGCTGTTTTTCATCAGGCTTATAATACCAATAAGACAGAGTGGCCATTGCGCCATCTCCGAAAGTGACAACATAAGAACCACAAATTAAGCTTTGCAAGAATATCCTGCCATGTTTATTCCAAGCGTCGGGATAATATTTAAAGTCGGGATCCGAAACAATAGAAGAAAGGCTAAACCTGTAAGAGCCACTAATATATTCCAGAGAAGCTAATTCCGGCAGGCTATGAGGGATTGGTCGTCCTGACCCGAGATGCTCTTTCAAAGCACTCATAATAGCACGGTGCTGAACCATACATTGCCCTTGTTTCACCACCGCATATGTTCCCCCATAGGTCCCGATGATTATTAGTAGTAAAATAGCACCTGCAATAAAACCTTTGATGAAAACTAACCGCTTACCCCATTTTTGTGGGACATTCTGCATTTGAAGTAGCCTTTTATTCTACT
>CAIYOL010000040.1 GCA_903927855.1 uncultured Planctomycetota bacterium | reverse complement strand
CGCATTTCCCGGCGGACAACGGCAGGCAAATGAGACCGCGACCGAACTTGGCCATAAAGTTGATAATTTCCGGCGTTACCTTCTCAGCGGCGCAAAGCAGGTCCCCTTCGTTTTCACGGTCTTCAGCGTCGACAAGGACAATCATTTTGCCATTGCGAAGCTCTTCCAAAATTTGCGGTATTTCACTGAATTGCATTTTCGTATTTCGTAATTGCGCAAAGCAGTCAGCTAATTATTTTGCTCGTGCTGCTCAATATAGCGGATTCCATTGCGAATGTAAATAAGAGTTGTAAATATAGCGGTAACAGCAGCCGACCACCAAAGAACCCGCAGGAACCAAATCCAGCCTGGTAAAAAACCGGAAACCTCAGGAGCAATCAGAATCCCTGTTACCATCGACAATTGCAGGGTTGTGGCAGTCTTGCCGATTAATGCAGGGGCGATAAAAAATCGCGAGGTGATAAAATAAATAATCACAAAACCAATCGATAAAATTAAGTCTTTGCCGATTATAAAAACCACAACAGTCGGAGGGAGGAGAAAGCCATCGACATGGCTGTGCTGTGAAGCCAACAACAGGCACGCGGAGGTTATAAGGAGCTTATCCGCCGTCGGGTCCAGAAATGAACCTAATTTTGTAATCTGTTTTTTTATTCGAGCGAAGAAACCATCGACTGCATCGCTGACTGCCATAACTAAAAAAATAAAAGTCGCAGCATACCGCATCGCGTCGCGCATCGACTCGCTAAGCTCGGCATCATTAATTTTCAACATACAACTGATGAACGGAATTATCAGCAGTATCCGAACAATCGTAATGCGACTGGCCCAACTTAATTTCATAATGATTATATAACCGGAAAAAACAGATTTGGCAAGAGATTCTGCCATAGGCGGATTAAATTGATTGATGGAAGATGCGGTTAGGATATAATACGAAGCCGAGAAGCAAAGATGACAAAGCTCAGCGTTAATCTAAATAAGATAGCATTGCTGCGGAACCAGCGAGATATTGGAATACCGGATGTTTTGCAGGCAGCTAAGACCATAATCAAAGCCGGCGCGCATGGGATAACAATCCATCCTCGGCCGGATGAACGCCACATAAAATATGCTGATGTTTATGAGCTGGCTGAGATGATGACCGTTGAATTCAATATAGAGGGCAACCCTTTTCTCGGCAAATATATGGAGATTGTTAGTGAGGTCAAGCCAGACCAAGCCACCTTAGTACCGGATGCACCTGGCGCTGGTACCTCAGACCATGGCTGGAATCTGAAAGCCGACGGGAAAAAACTTATCCCTGTTATTAAGAAATTGAAGGCGATGGGTATTCGTGTTAGTCTTTTTATGGCCGCCGACGCTGCCGGTATTACTATGGCCAAGGAAGTCGGGGCCGACCGTGTTGAGTTGTATACAGAACCATACGCCACAGTTTTTCGAACCGACGAAGGCGTGGACGAAATTTTACAGCAATATGCGTATGCGGCCCGTGCAGCCGGTGATGTGGGTCTGGGAGTGAACGCAGGACACGACTTGAACCTAAACAACCTTGGAAAGTTTCTTGCTGAGGTTCCCGGCGTGCTTGAAGTCTCTATCGGCCATGCTCTGATAGCTGATGCTCTTGTGATGGGACTTTATAATACAGTAAAAGAATACTTGAAGGTGCTAAGTAAGAGCACAAAGTAAAAAAACATGTAGGAGAATGAGATGTTTACGGGAGCAATGGTGGCGTTGATAACGCCCTTTCAAGGCGGTGAGATTGATTTTCAAACGCTCGATGAGCTTATAGATTTCCAGTTGGAAAACGGGATAGATGCAATATCTCCGTGCGGCACAACAGGGGAGTCGCCCACCCTGAGTCACGCTGAGCACAAAGAGGTTATCGAAAGGGTGGTTAAGGCGGTAGGGGGCAACGTGCCGGTAATCGCCGGTGCGGGCTCAAACTCAACCGCCGAGGCCATCGAACTGTCCGCGTTTGCAAAAAAGGTCGGCGCCGATGCTACTCTTCAGGTCTGCCCATACTACAACAAGCCGACACAGGAAGGCTTTTATCAGCATTTCAAAGTGATAGCAGAAGAGGTCGATTTGCCGATGGTATTGTACAACATACCCGGTCGGTGCGGCGGGAACGGCCTGACGGTGGATACCGTAGTGCGGCTGTCTGAAATTGAAAATATCGTCGCAATCAAAGAGTCGACCGGAAAACTGGATATGGCCAGCGAAATCGCGGCACGCTGCGATATGACCATTATCTCGGGCGATGATTCACTTACACTGCCGATATGTTCGGTCGGAGGCAAGGGCGTCATCAGCGTAGTGGCGAACATAGTTCCTGCCGACGTCAAAGCAATGACCGATTTAATACTTGAAGGCGATTTTACATCGGCCCTGAAATGGCACAAGAAACTTTTTGCCCTGTGCAGGGACATGCTCGGTTTGGCGAGCAACCCGATACCGGTCAAGGCGGCAATGTCGATGCTGAATATGGCCCCTGAGGAAGTGCGACTGCCAATGACGCCGCTGGATGAAAAGACAAAGGCTGTTCTGCGACAAACACTGAAAGATTACGGCTTGCTGGAAGGCTAAAAACGGCCCCGGTGTTTGAGCCAGTCTTGGGCATCGCGATAGGCCTGCAGGGTGGAAGAAACCATATTGCTGACGGTGTAATTTTCTCTCAAATACTGCTGCGATGCTGCGGCGATTTGTTGCGCCAGCTCGCGTCTATCGAACAGCCGCTGCAGCGTGGCATATATACTAAGCTCATCAGCCGGGTCAAACACAACTGCAGTTTTATTCTCAATAATTAAGTCATCGACTCCACCCTTACAGCCCGCGACAGCCGCCCCGACACTCATCGCTTCCAGCAGTAAAGGATTAAAAGTATTGCTGGGCTGGGGCTGGATGAAAATATCACCGGCTGCAAGAACCGAACGCAGCATCTCCAATCTCGGAACAATGGTAACAATCGGTGAAAGACCACGCGCAGTCAGCGATTTCCACACCTGCTTTTCTGCCCGTCCGCCGCCTGTTATCACTAACATGAATTCATATCCATCAATTGCCAGATGCTTTACCGCACCGAATAAATTCTCAAAATCACTTTCGTTATTCAACGGATGAGTTGTTACCATACTTGCGAGCCAGCGTGACTCGCGGAAACAGTTGCTGGTCTCCGAGGTAAAGGTGCCGATATTTATCCGCTCAATCCGGTCGGTAAAGGCGGGATAAAGTTTCGCAACATTAGCGGCGATACTTTCAGCCGGGGCAATGATTTTTGCGCAACGACTCGATGAAATAAAAAGCCGACCAAATCGCTTCTGCAGCGAAGTAACCGTCAGCAAATAAGGCAAATCCAATTGCCATGCTAATTGCCTGGCAAGAGGCGCTTTGCTCTGGCACAAGCAGTGCAGAACGGTCGGCTTAAAATCGCTGAGCTGCTCAGCAAGCTTGTTCCTGTTTTGCCGCTTGAACAGAGGCAAATCGAAAGCCGGGTACCTAATGACCTCTACCAATGGAGGAACGACAGAACCCAGGTCGCAATTTGCCGGACAGACCAGGGCCGCGGTAATCGCTTCATCAACCAGGCCGACCAACAGATG